>CAZAAF010000432.1:0-3784 GCA_964482575.1 uncultured Verrucomicrobiota bacterium
CGAGGTCCGGTGTCTGCCGGTGGCGGGCTCCCGTTAAGGGAGGAATAATAGGAGGGACGTCCATGAGACAACATCGCTGCGTGGTGCTCCTGATGCTCTTGAGTATGACACTGTCAGATTTGTCGCGAACGATGGCGGCGGCGCCGGCCCTGGTGCCTGCGCCGGCGAAGATGATCATGGGCGAGGGGACCTTCCGCTTGAGCCGGGAGACCGCGGTGTGCGCGGGCACGGGCGCGGAGACGGAAGCGCGCGGGCTCGCCGCGGCGCTGCGAACATCCACCGGCCTGCCCCTGCCGGTGAAGACCGGCGAACCCCGAGCCGGCGCGATTCTCCTGAATCTCGACCGTGCGCTCGAATCCCAACTCGGCGGGGAAGGGTATCGTCTCTCGGTCGCGCCCGCGGGCGTGAGGATCGATGCCGCGGCGGAGGCGGGATTGTTTTATGGCGGCGTCACGCTGCGGCAGTTGCTGCCGCCGCAGGTGTTCGCGCTGAAGCGCGTGGCGCATGATCCCGAAGGCGGATGGAGCGCGCCGTGTGTCGAGGTCGAGGACCAACCGCGGTTCGCGTGGCGCGGCTTGTTGCTGGACCCGGCGCGGCACTTCATGCCGCCCGCGTTCGTCAAGAAACTGGTGGACGTGATGGCGGTGCACAAGTTGAACACGCTCCAGCTACACTTGACCGACGACCAGGGCTGGCGCATCGAGATCAAGAAACATCCGCGCCTGACCCAGCTCGGCTCCGTCCGCAAGGAGTCGCCGATGCACGGCGACCGCAAGCATGGCGATGGCCAGCGGTACGGGCCGTTCTTCTACACGCAGCGGCAGATCCGCGACCTCGTGGCCTATGCGCAGGCGCGGCATGTGACGCTGGTGCCGGAGATCGAGATGCCGGGGCATTTCCTGGCGGCGCTGGTGGCGTATCCGGCGTTGTCCTGCCGGGGCGGGCCGTTCGAGGTGCGCACCCGCTGGGGCATCGAGCCGGACATCCTCTGTCCGGGCAACGACGCGGCGCTGGCGTTCGTCCAGGACGTGCTCGGCGAGGTCTGCGATCTTTTCCCCAGCCGCTTCATTCATATCGGCGGCGACGAGTCGCCGCGCGACCGCTGGAAGAGCTGCCCGAAATGCCAGGCGCGTCTCAAGGCCGAGGGTCTGGCGAGCGAGGCGCAACTCCAGACGTGGTTCAATCACCGCGTGGAGGCGTTCCTCGCCGGCAAGGGGCGGCGGCTGCTCGGCTGGGACGAGATTCTCGAAGGCGGCCTCACGCCCGGCGCGGCCGTGATGTCGTGGCGGGGCCTCCGGGGTGGCATTGCCGCCGCCGACGCCGGCCACGATGTCGTCATGGCCTCCACCACGCATTGTTATTTCGACTACGCGCAGTCCAAAAATTCCGGCGAACCGGAATGCATCGGCGGTTTCCTTCCCTTGTCGCGTGTTTATGAGTTCGAGCCGGTGCCCGCCGAACTCTCCGAGGCGCGTCGCCAGCACATCCTCGGCGCCCAGGGCCAGCTCTGGACCGAATACATGTGGACACCGGGCGACGTGGAGTATTTCGCCTTTCCGCGCGCGACGGCCTTGTCCGAGGTCGTTTGGTCGCCCACAACGCGGAGGGATTTCGCCGATTTCGAACGCCGCCTGCCGGACCACCTGCTCCGGCTCGACCAGCTCGGGGTGAACTATCGCAAACCGTCTCCCGCCGGCGCGCAGCCATGACGTGACGCCGCGCGGACGGGCAGGGCGCGCCGAAAAGATTCGCTCGAAAACCTGCGGCAGGTTGATGCACACTGCCACGCATGAAACTGAAAGGCTTCATTGTCTCCACAGCTCTTCTTCTCGCCCTCCAGACATCCTTCGCCGCCGACGCGCGCACGGTCGTCCCGCTCAACGGCGAGTGGCAGATCGCCGAGGGCGGCCTGGACTCGCCGCCGCCGGCCTTCACACATCGCGTGCCGGTGCCGGGATTGGTGAGCCTGGCGCGGCCGGCGTTTGCGGAGGTCGGCCTGAAGAGCGCGAAACGGCAGGCGTTCTGGTACCGGCGCGAGTTCACGTTGAAGACGGCGGCGCCGGACGTGGCGCTGCTGAAAATCCACAAGGCGATGTTCGGCACGAAGGTCTGGCTCAACGGCAGGGTTCTGGGCGAACACCTGCCATGCTTCACGCCGGCCTGGCTCGATGCGAAGCCCGCGCTCAAGCCCGCCGGCCAGCCCAATGAATTGATCATCCGCGTCGGCGCGGACCGCGACTCGATGCCGCAGGACACACCGACCGGGTGGGATTTTGAAAAGTACCGGTTCATCCCCGGCATTTTCGATTCGGTGGAATTGATCCTGGCCGGTGCGCCCTGCATCGTGAACGTGCAGACCGTCCCGAACATCGAAAAGAAATCGGTGCGCGTGGTGGCGGAAGTCGTGGCGGGCGGAACGGCGTGCAACGTCGCGATGCAGGCGGCGGTTTCGCCGCGCGGTTCGACCCGGGTCGACGGCACGGCGACGGCGCCGGGGATTTCCCTGCGTGCCCTGGAAAAGAAGACGGTGGATTTCACGGTGCCGATCCGGGATTGCCGGCTCTGGTCGCCGGAGGATCCGTTCCTTTACGAACTGAAACTCACCACCGGCGCGGACACGACGACGACCCGCTTCGGGATGCGGACGTTCGGTTTCGACCGTGCGAGCAAGCGCGCCCTGCTCAACGGCAAACCGTACTTCATGCGCGGCAGCAACGTGACGCTCTACCGGTTCTTCGAGGATGACGCGTGCGGCCACCTGCCGTGGGACCGCGACTGGGTGCGGAATCTGCACCGGAAGATCAAGACGATGCACTGGAATTCGCTGCGCTACTGCATCGGGTTCCCGCCGGAGTTCTGGTACGACATCGCCGACGAGGAGGGCATCCTGATTCAGGATGAGTTCCCCATCTGGGTGCTCAGCGGTCCGAAGAGCCAGTGCCCGGAATGGCCCGTGGCGGAGAAGATCATCCCCCAATACACCGAGTGGATGCGGGAGCGGTGGAACCATCCGTGCGTCGTCATCTGGGACGCCCAAAACGAGAGCGGCACGCCCGAGACGGGCAAGGCGCTCAGCGCCGTGCGGTCGCTCGACCTCTCCCATCGTCCGTGGGAAAACGGCTGGGCGGAACCGCAGGCGTCGACCGATTGCGTCGAGTCGCATCCCTACATGCACATCCGCGGCTGGTGGCCCAGCGGCAAGCCGTTCAAGATGAGCGAGATCGCCGGCATGTCGGGCAAGCCGAAGTTGAACAAGGCCCAGCAGGCGCTCGACGTGCCGATCATCATCAACGAATACGGCTGGCTCTGGCTCACGCGCGACGGCCAGCCGACCTGCCTGACCACCAACGTCTATCAAAGCATCTTCGGCGGCAGCTCCACCGTCGCGCAGCGGCGCGAGTTCTACGCGCGGGCGCTGGCGGCGAAGACGGAGTTCTGGCGCGCCCACCGCGAATGCGCGGGCGTACTCCATTTTTGCACGGTGGGCTACTCGCGGCCCGGCGACAAGCCCCGGCCCGAGGGCGGCGCCACCAGCGACCACTGGCGCGACGTGAAAAACCTGCAATTCGAGCCGCTCTTCGAGAAATACGTGAAGGACGCCTTTGCGCCGGTGGGATTGATGGTGGATTTCTGGGCCGAGGACGTGCCGGCGGGTGAGAAACGCGACGTGCCCGTCATCGTCATCAACGATCTTTACCGGCCGTGGGAGGGTGTCGTGCGTTTCCGGCTCCTGAAAGGCACAAAGATTCTGTCCGAGCAGACACAACCGTGCACCGTGGCCGCG
>CAZAAF010000432.1:3798-4578 GCA_964482575.1 uncultured Verrucomicrobiota bacterium
CCTGCCCGGCACGCCGGGAAGCTACCGGCTGGAGGCGGCCTTGATCCGGCATCACGAGCCTCCCGTGTCCAGCCTGCGCGATTTCAAGGTGCGGTGAGCCGATTCGCAGGGTGGATTGCGACCGCGTGAAACGCGGTCAGCCTCTCCAGACACGATGACGGGTGCTGGACCCGTTTTTCAACCACGGAGCGAGGGCTGGAGCGTAGCCCTGCGGCGTCAGGGGCTGTTGCCCCGATCACAATGCGCCCATGAGTTCAATCGTCCCTCCGGGACTCTCCGGATTTATGGCCGCGATACCCGCCAGTGAACTAGCGGGCTATTTTCGGATGTCCCTACGGGACAAGTATTTTGTCCGGCGTCGTCCTGTCAGGGACGCAGTGACAATGGCCCGGCGTTTCAACGCCGGGAAAACGATTCAGTTCCGTGGAGAGTCTCGTAGGGACGGCTGAACTCTTGGGGCAACACGCCCTTGCGCGGTGGATTGTGTTCCGGCCGCCGCTCACGGCGCCGTCCGCTTCATCACCAAATCGCCGAACGGCGCGAGCAGCTCGTATTTGTTCTGCCACGTCGTGTACATGATGCCCTGCGCATTCGGGGTGCGGTCGAGCACCTCCAGCCAGCCGCGCGGGTTCTCCAGCGTGCTCGCGTCGTAATACGCGCCGGCCAGCGTGCGGAACCCAAGGCCGGAGAAAAACTTCAGGCTCGCCTCGCGCTGTTTGTAATACCAGCAGACGATGCCGAGATCCTTCGGCACGTGCAGCCATGCGCCGGTGAAATCGC
>CAZAAF010000433.1:0-4571 GCA_964482575.1 uncultured Verrucomicrobiota bacterium
GACCAGTGTTTCGCCGCGCAGAAACTTCGCGTAGGCCGCGAGGCATTCGGGACTCTCCGTGGCTTTGCGGAAAAAGTTCTCCTTCATCGCCTCACCGCCGATGCCCCAGGAAAAAATGTTCACCATCACCGCCCCATGGTTGAACAGCCGCCCCAGATAGGTCTCCATGTTGGGCTCGCCGGGCATTCCCGTGGGACTCACATTGACGCCCTCGCCGGAAATCCAGCCGGGGGAACCGTGTTCGGCCACGACGGAAAAAATGGCCTTGAAGGTGGCCCCCTCGGGGTAGGTTGAAAAGCCCGGACGGTAAGCGGAACTGAAGGCCACCCCGGCCGGGGAGAATTTCGATCCACCCCCGGTTTTCAGGTTCTTGGGATCCAGTCCCTGAGACGTAAACGCGATGTGGCAGAAGATTTTCTCATGGGGAATTCCGGCCGCGTGAAGCGAGTTGCCCCAAAGCTCCATCCACTCCTTGACGACGCTGACCCGTTCGAGGTCCATATCCTTGGGCGGGTTGCTTTCGCCAAATCCGCGATGACTGAGCGCCCGATAACCCAGGGCACGGTCGGAATCGAAATCGCGGCCCATCTGGGTCTCCCATCCGGCGATGACGCCGGCCAAGAGGTGCTGCCTGCCAGCTGTCGTGAGGGCGTCGAGTTCCTTCTTCACTTCCTCGCCGATGAGGGCGGCCCGGCCTTTGGCGGCGGCCACGATGGCGGGCGCGTTGAAACACATCTGGGGCACAAACCGGGTCGGTTTGGGCCCCCAATCGGCGCGTCGCCCCGTGTTGGGAATTTGTTTCCAGTCTGCAGTTTCGATGTTGTCGGGATTGGATAACAAGTCTTTGCGCTGTCCCCAACAAATCGAGTCGTCAATGTGCAAAGCCACGGCCACGTCGTTCTCCCGCGCGACGGCAAACGCATCGCGGATGAACTGGCGGGTCTCCTCGTCGGGCATGTCGAAGCAGAGCGGCCCGACGGCAAAGGCCAGCTTGTGCCGCGCATCGCCCGTGGCGCCGATGGCCTTCACGATGGAATGCACGAACTCCTCCATCTGCGCCTTGGTGAGCGAGAAGCGGCCGGGCGGCGGGTGGAACTGGCTCGCGTAGCCGTAGAGTCCGGTCTGGACTTGAAAAGAGAGATACCGTGTTTCCGCCGGAACCGCCGGCGATTGAGCGCCGGCATCGGCCAGCAACGCAGCAACGAGCATGAAACCGAGGAGAACGGGTATTCTTGTTATCATGTATCCGCGCACTAATACACCCGAAGGACACCGAAGGTTACGCTCGGGAGAGAAACAAGCGGCAGGGTTACAGGGCGTTCACACCGGCAATACAGGCCGGCGACTTTGGGATGGCGCGCGGACGGCAGATAATGGCAGGCTGTGACCGCCATGACGAAACTTTGCGCCCTTTCCCTTTCGGTCCTGCTGACAATTCCAGCCATCGCGTTGCCCGCGGCGGAGGACAACCCCGCCCTCTTCCCCTTCGTGCTGCCGGCGGACGATGTCACGGAGGGCGTCACCGACCTGTCGTTCCTCAACGCGAAACCGGCGAACGACCTCGTCACGGTGCGGGACGGGCATTTCTACGCGGGCGGCAAACGCGTCCGGTTCTGGGGCGTCTGCATCATCGGCGCGGCAGCATTTCCGTCACATGAGGACGCCCCGCTCATCGCGCGGCGGCTGGCCTGCCGCGGCATGAACCATGTGCGGATTCACCTGATCGACGGCGCGTATGCACCCATGGGCCTGTTCGACCCGGAGCACAAGGGCGAGCTGCGAATCCTGCCGTCCCAGCTCGACCGGCTGGATTTCTTCATCGCCGAACTCAAGAAGCACGGCCTCTATGTGGAACTGCCGGTGAACGGCTATCACTGGCGGAACATTTCCGGCGTGCAGGAGTATCCCGGCACGGATTTCCACAAGTTCCCCGCCTTCAGCAGCGGCTTCCCGCTCTGGAACGAGCATTTCATCGCGACGGAGAAACAGTTTGCCCGCGATTTCTTCGGGCACGTCAATCCCTACACCGGCAAGGCTTACACCGAGGAGCCGTGCGTCTCCACGATGGAGATCGTCAACGAGAACGGGCTCATCTGCGCGTGGCGCGGCGGCCATTTCCGCACGGTCTGGCCGGACGCCATGGTCGCGGACCTGCAAGGGCACTGGAACAAGTTCCTGAAGACGCGTTACGCGACGACCGAGCGTCTCCGCCAGGCATGGGCCGCGGGCGAGGTCCGCGCCGACGCGAAGAACCTGCTCAAGAACAGCGATTTCGCCGACGGCGTGAAGTCGTGGCCGTTGCAATGCGTGAAACCGTCCGTCGCGCGGGCGGAGGTCGTTCCCAACGGCGCACCGGAAGGCCGGCCCTGTCTCGTGCTCACCAGCGAGCGCGCCACGGACCACAGCGCCTTCGTCATCCTCCACCAGCCCGGCTTGGCCATCGAGAAGGACTGCCGCTACACGCTGTCGTTCCTCGCCAAGGCCGACGTGCCCACCAACGTCTCGCTGAAACTCAATCTCACCATCGCGCTCAGCCGCCCGCCATGGAACGCCGTGGGTCTCTCCACCCTGGCGGAGGTCGGCAGCGACTGGAAGCCCGTGACGCTGTCGTTCGCCGGCTCGCAGGATGAAGCCGCGGCCAAGCTGATGATCTCGCCCCCCGCCGGCGCGAGCCGCGTGTCGCTGGCGCACTTCCTGTTGCACAAGACGGACATCACCGGCCTGCCGTCGGGCGAAACGCTCGAGGCGGGCAACATCACCATGCCGCCCTCGCCCACGGATGTCCTGGGTCGCACGCGGCCGGTGGCGCTGGATTTCGTGGACTTCCTCTATGAACTGGACGCGCGTTACTTCGACATGATGCGCGACTTCCTCAAGCGCGAGCTGCGCTGCAAGCATCCGGTCAAGGGCACGCAGGTGGACCACTACAGTTACTATTTCAGCCAGGCGCGTTACGACTATCTCGATTCGCACGGGTACTGGCAGCATCCGGCGTTCCCGCGCAAGCCGTGGGACGCGAAGGACTGGACCGTGGGCAACTCGCCGATGGTCAACCGCGGCGGCGAGACGGCGGTGGAACTGGCGGAGCGGCGTGTGCACGGCAAGCCGTACAACGTCAGCGAGTATTGCCACCCCGCGCCGAGCACCTATGCCGCGGAACAGGTGCCGACCCTCGCGTCGTTCGGCGCGCTGCAGGACTGGGACGGCATCGTGTTCCACTGCTGGCAGGAGATGGAATACGACTGGCGCGTCCGCAAGGTGCAAAAGCTCCCGGCGGACCGCATCGACCGGTGGTTCAACATGAGCCGCCATTCGGTCAAGCTGGTCACGATGCCCTTCGGCGCGCTGGCGTTCCGGCGCGGCGACGTGGCCGCGGCCCGCGAGGAAACCGCCCTCGGCGTCACGCTCGACGAGGAGAAACACTGGCTCGCCGAAAAGGCCGCCACCGGCTGGCGCGGATTCGATGTAGCCGCCGGCAAAGGCGCGACGTGGCGCGACGCGTTCACGCATCGCATCAGCCTCGCGCTGGGTTCGAAGGCCGTTCCCACTTTCCTGCCGGCCGACCTCCCGCGCATCCAGTCCGACTCCGGCGAACTCGCGCTCGATCTGGCGGACAAGACCGCCGGCGTCCTCACCGTCAACGCGCCCCGCGCCAAGGCGGTGATCGGCTTTGGCGTCGGCAAGACATTCGAGCTGGGCGACGTGACCCTCCAGCCCGGCCCGACGATGCAGCGCGGCTTTTCAGTCATCACCGCCTCGGCGGTGCGCGGCGCAAGCTTCCACGCTCCGGGCGCGCGCATCCTGGTGACCGCCACAGGCTATGTGGAAAACAAGGGCATGGTCTGGAACGCGGAGAAGACCTCCGTCGGCAACCAATGGGGCGACGGCCCGGTCATGTGTGAGGGCATACCGTTCGAGATTCTCGTGAAGGCAAAACACGCCACAGCATGGCCGCTGGACGCGCGCGGCCGCCGGCTGGAGCCGATCCGCGGAGAGACGACTGGCGACGGCACGCGGTTTGTGCTCGACGCGCGCTACAAGACGCTGTGGTACGAGATCGGCGTGGAGTAGACGTGCGGCAGGCCAAGTCCGTTTGCAAAACATCGTAGCGCAGACTTCCAGTCTGCTGTAGCGCGGATTCCCAATCCGCAGGCCGCCGGTATGGACAATACACCTCCTGACGTAAACGATAGGCCGGCTGGAAGCCGGCGCTACGCCAAGCGCCGCGCCTGCCACGCCGGATGCCTCCGCCGACTACTACTATTGGACACTTTCCACAGTGCTCGCGGATGTGAAACCATCACGACGAGATGATGAGTTCCCGTTCCCATCGCGACACAGTCAAGGAATAGCAAGAGAACCTCCACCATGAAACTGTACCTGACATTGTCCACCGCCCTGCTCGCTGCCGGAATCGCCACGGCGGCTGATTTTTACGTCGCCCCCAAGGGCGATAACGCCAACAGCGGCGCCAAGGACAAGCCGTTCGCCACCCTTGAGGCCGCGCGCGACGCCGCCCGCAAGGCCGGCCCGGGACCCCACCGGATCGTCATGGCATCCGGCGACTATTT
>CAZAAF010000434.1:0-316 GCA_964482575.1 uncultured Verrucomicrobiota bacterium
GATGCCGCCATGATCCAGAAGACGGCGTGCCTCGCCGCCAGTGCCCCGAAACGCGGCCGGCGTTCCCCCGCCGCGTGGGCGCGGTAAAAATCGTAGGCCAGGAGAACCGCCGGCAGCACGATGACCGACTCCTTCGCGCAAAGGGCCGCAGCAAAACCGAGAATCGCGCCGGCGTATTGCCAGGGCCGGCGCTGCCGCAGCCACCACCCAAAAGCCGCGAAGGCCGCCATGAAAAAACAGCCTGCAGCCACATCGGCGTGGGGGGGCCCCCCATTGCCGGCGTGGGGGGGGGGAGGGGGGGGCGGGGAGGGAAACC
>CAZAAF010000434.1:326-4559 GCA_964482575.1 uncultured Verrucomicrobiota bacterium
GTCACCGGCACGTCTGAAGCGGTTTCTCCGACAGCTACTACCACGTACTCACTCAGTGCCAGTAACTCAGCGGGTACAACCACCTCGGCAGTTACTATCAATGTCCCACCAACGCCACCGCCACCGCCACCCAACGCCGGGCAAACAGCAGCCGCGACAGGGCGAAAACCGCCAGGGACGCCAGGATGTGAAAGACCACGTTGATGAGATGATACCCCCATGCCTCCAGCCCGAACGCGGCCCCCGCCATCTTGTAAAGGAGCGTCACCATCGGACGGAAGAAACCCTCGCCCTGAATGTGATGGAGCCGCTGTTCGTTGAACCAGTACGCCTTGAAATCGTCGCCGCTGTACTGCCAGGGCTGCAGCAACGCGTGCCAGGGCGTCTTGGAGGCTTCGTTCAAGTGCCAGAAGTCGTCCACCAGAAAATAGTTGCCGAGGGCATTGAAATAGGTGGCGGCCGCCACGAGCACGATCAACAGGGCGGCCCATCGCTTGGACTGCACACTGCGCTCCGCCACGCGCGTCACCATCAAAGGGGCACCGACCGCACGAGCGGATGGCTCGGCGGTTGTTGAAGACGACTCTGGTTGAAGAACTTTGACGGACATCCCACGCGCTTTCTCGGGCGGCACTTTAGAAAGGCCGTGCCCTCCTTGCCAAGTGCAATTGTGACAACTTCGTAATAAACGCCGGCAAAAGCATATCGGCCCCGCGTCTCAACCTTCCCCGCCCAGCAGCCACAACGCCGTCCGGGCGGCGCGCGGAAAGACGCCCGCAGCCGACTGGGATTCGATGGCCACGCCGAGCAGCGTGGCTTCGTCACGTTCAGTGATGGGCAGCGACTTCAGCAGGGTGCACGTCTCGCTGAGACACATCGTTTGGCGGATTTCCCATCGCTCGGCAATGAGACGCTCCAGATGGAACGATGCCCGCGAGGCACCCAACGCCGCCGTCATGTTCACAGACATCACCCGCCCCGGCGCCACCCGGGGCGCGGCCTCCGCAAGCAACTCCACGCACACCGGGCGCGACGCCGGATCGTGGAACGTCGCGCGCATCCCGCCGGACACGGATTCACACGTGGACGGCGTCCATCGCAACTGCCCGGCCAGCCAGCCGGCCAGAAGCGCCGCGGGCAGCGTCGCCGTGGGTTGACCGTCGGGCGTCGCGTAACGCACCGTGATGGTCTCCAGGCCGTGCAACGCCCCGCGAAGCTGGGGCGGATCAAAGAACTGCGCCGTCATTTCCCGCCAATGACCCATCGCGTGCCAGACCAGGACGGTGGCCTTGCCCGCGGCATTCTCCCGCAAACAGAGTTGCAGGCTCGGCGCCGCGCTGACGGTCCGCAACGCCGGGCTCGACAAGGGCTCCGCGTGGACCGCCACGCGATCCGCCAGCGCACTCAGCGCATCGAAAAGTCCGGGTTCCGCATCCGCCGGCAACGCCCACCACAACACCACCGGGACGTCCGGTTCCAGCAGCGGCCACACGGCGCCCGGCACATCGCCCGCGCCGTTCCGGCCGGTGCGAAGCGTAATCAGCTCGCTGCACACCTGGGGATTGCCGGGAGAGGGGAGATGACAAAGCGCCGTCACATCGGCGGAGAGACGCACATCACCGTTGCCCGCGTTGAGTTGAACCCACAGGATGCGGCAGGGAAAGAGCGCACTGAGCTTCTGAATCGTGCCGGCCTGCCAGGCGTTGTTGAGCACATCCCCGACGACAAGAAGATTCGCCAGACACACACGTGTCACCGCCGTGCCCGAGCCGGCGCCCGTCTGTTCGGACGCGGGTTTCCACAAAGCCGTCAGTTCGCGCTCGATGGCCATCGGTTCCACCGGCACGGGGATGCCGGCGAGGAACCTCTCGATGGTTGTGTGGGTCGGTGTCACCTGTTTCCAATGAAACGTCGGGCGTTGAAGTGAGGTGGTTTTCTTCCAGCTCTCGACACTCAGCTCTCAACTCTCGACTCGTTTCCGTTCACAGCCTACTCCATTTCGCGCCGGTTCCTTCCATCAACCGGTCCGCTTCCGCCGGCCCCCAGCTGCCGGCGGCGTAGTTCGGGAATTCCGGCGGTTTCAACTGCCGCCAGCCGGCCAGGATGGAGTCCACAAACCGCCAGGCGTGTTCCACCTCGTCGGAGCGCGTGTACAGCGTCGAGTCGCCCAGCATCGCGTCGAGCAACAACCGCTCGTAGGCTTCCGGCGGCTGCTGGCCGAAGGACGAGCCGTAACGAAAATCCATCTTCACCGGCTGCAACCGCACCCGCATGCCGGGCGCCTTGGCCTCGAACGTGAGCGAGATGCCTTCGTCGGGCTGGATGCGCAACGCGAGCAGGTTGGCGTTGGGCGGAGGGTTGTTTCCCCCGTCACTGGTGAACAACTGCGCCGGTGCGCTCTTAAACTGGATGGCGATCTCGGTCACGCGCTTCGGCAACCGCTTGCCCACGCGCACGAAGAACGGCACGCCAGCCCAGCGCCACGTGTCGAGCCGCAGGCGGGCGGCCACATAGGTCTCGGTCGTCGAACCGGGCGCGACCGCTTCTTCCTCCCGGTAGCCTTTGACCGTCTTGCCCAAAAGCGTGCCGGGGCCGTATTGGCCGCGCACGACCTGGGCGGCCACCTCGGCGGGCGACAGCGGCCGCAGGGCGCGCATGATCTTCGCCTTCTCGTCGCGGATCGCATCCGCTTCCATGGCCACGGGCGGTTCCATCGCCACCAACGCCAGCAGTTTTAGGATGTGGTTCTGAATCACGTCGCGGATGGCGCCGGCGGTGTCGTAATACGCGCCGCGCCGGCCTTCCATGCCGAGGTCCTCGGCCGCCGTAATCTGGATATGCTCGATATGCTTCTGGTTCCAGAGCGGCTCGAAGATGGCGTTGGCAAACCGCAACGCGAGGATGTTCTGGACCGTCTGCTTGCCCAGATAGTGATCAATGCGGAACGTCTGCCGCTCGTCGAGCACCGACGACAACGCGCGGTTCAACGCCTGCGCCGAGCCAAGGTCGCGCCCGAACGGTTTCTCGATGACCACGCGCGTCCACGGGCGCAGCGCCGCCGGGTCGGCGACAAGCCCTGCCGCGCCCAGGTTCCGGATGATGACCGGGAAATAATCCGGCGAGGTGGCCAGATAGAACAACCGGTTGCCTTGCGTGCCGCGCCGCCGGTCCAGATCGTCCAGCCGTTGCTTCAAGGACGCATAGGCGGCCGGATCGTCGAGCTGGCCGATGTGATAGCCGATGGCCTGGCCGAAATCCTTCCACACCTCCGGCAGCGCCGGCTTCAACCGCGAGTGCTGGTTGACCGCCTCGAGCATCTCCGCCCTGAACTCCCCATCCGTCTTGGGCCGGCGCGCAAAACCGAGCGTGGAAAACCCCGCCGGCAGCATGCCTTCGCGCGCGAGGTTGTAAAGCGCCGGCACCAGCTTGCGACTCGTGAGGTCGCCGGTCGCGCCGAAGAGCACCACCACGCAGGGATCGGGGGCCGTGGCGCGCGGCATGGCTTCGCGCAACGGATTGGCCTCACCCGGTCCGGCCCCGGATTCGCGAGGGTTCTCGGAATTCATGCGTCCATTGTAGCAGACATCCACCCACCCGGCACGCGGGATTCGTCCGTCCGACGGCCCCAACCCCGTCCGGGCTTACTTCTTCTTCCCGCCGGTGGCCTGGTTGACGATGACGCGTTGGCGGTACTGGGGCGAGGTCCCTTTGCCCTCCGCCACGTCGGATTCGGTGAAGGTCGCCATGAGTATCTGTTTGTCGGTGTTGCGATTGAAATCGTAGATGATGTAGATCGTGCCGTCGGGGGCCTGGAAACCATCGGGATAGGAAACCCCGCTGCGCTCGTCAATCATCAGCCCGCCGCGCCAGGTCTTGCCGTCGTCGTCGGAGAGGTGCGCGATGAGATGGGAACGGGTCTTCTTGTCGGGCGGTTCGTGCGTCACCAGCAGGAGTTTGCCGGACGCCAGGCGGCGGATGAAGAACCGGGAGTTCACGTGCGGAATGCCGGAAGGCCGGCCTTCGCTCCACGTCTTGCCGCGGTCGGTCGAGACGCTCTCGCCCATGCCATAGGTGGTCCGGACGAGCATCCAGAGGCTGCCGTCGCGGCGCTCGACGATCATATGTTCGTCGAAAACGCGGTCCGGCACCTGGGCCTGGCCGCGGAGGTTCCAGGTCGCGCCGTGATCGGTGGAGCTGAACACATTCGCGCCGGTTTCGCTTCCGAGATTGTGC
>CAZAAF010000435.1:0-4551 GCA_964482575.1 uncultured Verrucomicrobiota bacterium
GGAGCCGATGCCCACCGCCGGCACGAGCAACGCCTGGGTGGGAGGACCGGCGGGCACGCGCACGTTGGCGAACATGCCGGGAATCAAGGCGCGGTCCGGGTTGGCGAACACCCCGCGCAGCCGGAGGGTGCCGGTCTTCGAGTTCACCTGATTGTCATAGAAATCGATGTGTCCCTTGTGCGGGAATTCCTGTTCGCTGACCAGCGCCAGTTCGCACGCGAGCGAACCGTTCTTCTGGCCCAGGCCGTTGCCCGTGCCGTGGCTCCGGTATCGCAGGAACGCGGCTTCATCGGCATCGAAGGTGCAGTAGATCGGGTCCATCGAGACGATCGTGGCCAGCAACGTGGCCGCACCGCCGCTGGCCTGAAGCTGGACGAAGTTGCCGAGCGTCACCAGACGGCGTCCGATCCGGCCGCTGATGGGCGCCTTGATGGTCGTGTAATCCAGATTGATCTTTGCGGCATCCACCGCGGCGCGGGCCGCGGCGACGGCGGCCTCGGCTTCGCGCGCCGTCTTGCTGCGGCTGTCGTATTCCTCCTCGGAGATGGCGCGGGTGTTGCGCAGGCTCTCGGCGCGCTTGAGGTCGTTCCGGGCAAGTTCGGCGTGGGTCTCGGCGCGGCTCATTTCGGCCTGCGTGCGCGTCAACTCCGCCTGGTAGGGCCGTGGATCGATCACGAAGAGCCGGTCGCCGGCCTTCACCTCCGCGCCATCCTGGAAATGGATGGACTCGATGTGGCCGGAGACGCGCGGACGGACCTCGACGATTTCCACCGCCTCAAGATGGGCGGGATACTCGTCCCAGTCGGTGACCGTCCCCGTGACAGGGTGGGTGACGGTGACTTTGGGGGCGGGCCGTTGCGGGGCGGCCTGTTCCTTGCAGGCTGTCAGGCTGACGGCCAGGACCAATGACAAAAGGTAGAATGGAGTTTTCATGGGATTGGGAAAGGGACGTGCGTCCTTACGCGCTCGGGCGTTTGGGGGCCCCGCGCGCCGGGCCGCTTGTCTTGGAAGAGACCGGGGCGCGGAACCCGGCGGAGAACACGGCAATCATTTGCGCCAGCAGGTCCTCGATGTTGCCCGGATCACAGGCGCCGGCGGAAATCTCCTTGATGTTCCGGGGATTGCACAGGATGAACACAAACGCGCCCCAGACGAACTCAAACCGCCACCAGAGATCGGCCTTCGACAGGTGAGGGGCGCTGCGGTGGATGGCTTCGAAATACGCCTGGCGCGCCTCGCGGTGCAGGCGGTGCAACAGGAGTTGTGTCTGGCGGTTGGGTTCGACGACCGCGCGGCCGATCATGCGCATGACCGTTTCGCCCTTGCCGGCGGCGGTGGCCAGTCGCAGCGGCGGCAGCAGCATGGCTTCCAGAATCTTTTCCAACGGCACCGGCTGACCGTGATAGGCATCTTCCAGCCGGCGCAGTTCCTCGAAATGCTCGTGATGCACCGGCGCAAATCGCCGGCGCAGGACGGCCTCCATCAGCCCTTCCTTCGAGCCAAAATGATAATAGACCGTGGCGAGGTTCGCCTTGGCGTCCTTGACGATCTGGCGAAGCGACGCGCCCTCGAAGCCGGCGTTGGCAAACGCCTTCTCGGCCGCATCCAGGAGGCAGGAGCGGCTGGCTTCAGTTCGTTCGGAACATTTCATGTTGTTTATTGAACGTTCGTTTAAAACGACTGTTCAATAAAACATAACCCCGGGAGTGTTGTCAACTGTTTTGCAGCAACGGCGGGAATCCCGGGGCGGCCCGCCTGGTGTCCGCGGGTGGACTTTGTCCTTGATGGCCCGGCGCGCCGGCGTAGGCTGTGTTTGGTTGCAGGCGGACGGGCGATGGACACACCGGCACAAAACAGCGTACAAGACAAATCCGTGGACCTCGGCGGTGGCGTGACCATGGAATTTGCCCTCATCCCGCCGGGTTCGTTCTCAATGGGGGCTGAGAAACGCCGTTACAATGAGAAGCCCGCGCATCCCATCACCCTCACCACGCCCTTCTACATGGGCCGCTGCGAGGTGACGCAGGAGCAGTGGAAGGTCGTGATGGGCGGCAACCCCAGCGGTTTCCAGGGCAGCCAGAATCCGGTGGATGGCGTCAGTTGGGACGATTGCCAGGAGTTTTTGGCCCGGCTGAACGAGCGATCTCCCGGTCTGAAGGCCTCGTTGCCGACCGAGGCGCAGTGGGAATACGCGTGCCGGGCCGGCAGTACCACGACCTATTGTTACGGTGACGACGAATCCCAGCTTGCAGACTACGCGTGGTATGCCGCCAACGCAGGCGGCTCGACGCACCCTGTGGGACGCAAGAAACCGAACGCCTGGGGGCTTTACGACATGCATGGCAACCTCTGGGAGTGGTGCCGTGATTGGTATGGGCGCTATTCGGCCGGTGCGCAGCGGGATCCGCAAGGTCCCCGGTCCGGTCTCAGCCGCGTGTTGCGGGGCGGGGCGTTCGATTTGGTGGCCGCCGGTCTCGCCTCCAGCCGGCGCAGCGGCCTGATGCCCGACGGCCGTCACAACTGTTACGGATTCCGGGTGGCGTTGCCGGCCATTGGATCGGCACTCTAGACGAGGCGGGCTGGGGCAACGACTAAGCCAGCCCGTGCCACTTCCGCACGCACCACTCGGTGATGATCAATGCGCAGATCAGGGCAAACCACCCGAACGTGTCCCACATCTCCAGTTCCGTCGACACCGTTTCCTTGCGTTCGAGGAATTTCAGCAGGTCGGACAGGCGGGAGGCTTGGTCCAGCCGGAGGCACTGGCCGCCGGTCAGGGAAGCCATCTCCCTCAACAGCGGTTCGTTCATGGCCAGGGCCTGGGTTTCCTGCGAGGGGAGTTCATGGATTCCGAAATGGGCGGTGGCCTCGCTGATCTTCCCGGGCAGGGCGGGGACTTCGACGCGCAACAGGAACTCGCCGCGCGGCAGGTCGTTCAAGGCGCCCCGGTAGAGGCCGCCGCTGCCGGCGACATAGTCCATGCGCACGCGCCGGAGGACCTTCTCCCCGTCATACACCACCGCCGTCACGCTGGAGTCGTTGAGCGGGGAAAAGTCGGTGGCGAGCACGCGCACCTCGACGTTCACGGGATCGCCCTCGCCGAATTCATCCCGCGACGTGCCGATCATGACATGCGCGTCGCGCGCGCTGAATGGCGACCGCGCGGCCCAGCGGATGACCTGGCCCCAGAAGCGGTGGAATTGTTCGTCGGCGACCTTGAAGCGCCAGCGCCAGGTATTGTCGCTGCCGACGAACAGCACCTTGCCGATGCCGTAGTATTGCGACACCACCAGCGGTGACGCCGTGGTGGCAATCAGCGCGGTCGCGGCGGGTTTGACGCCGGGTACCTGCCACTGCCAGTAGAACGGCGGCAGCTCCGACCAGAGCCGTTCGTTGGCGGCGGGATCCGGCAGCAGATGGGCGATGGGGCTCTCGCGGCCCGCGGGAGTGAGCTGGAGGCGGAGTTCCCGGCCTTCGACCGCTTCACCGCCGGGAAGCACGGGCAGGAGGTCGGCCAGCCGCTGGCTGCGCCACGCGCCCGGCATGCCCCGCCGGCCGGCGATGGCGATGAGCGTGCCGCCGTTGTCCGCGATGAAACTTTCGAGTTGTTGCTCGGCGGTGGGGGGAAGCTGGTTCGGCGTGAGGTCGCCCAGGAGGATGACGTTGTACTTGAACCACTCCTGCCGGGACGTGGGAATCGGCGGATGATCAGCCTCGGACAGCAGGAGGGTGGTCAGGTCCACCGGCTTGTCGCGGAGCAGGTCGTTCTTGAGGTAACGGAATTCCCAGCGCGGGTCGCTCTCGATGAGCAGCACCTTGAGCTTGTCCTTGAGCACCTGCACGCGGAAGACGCGGCGGTTGTTGTCGGTGTTCGCCTCGCCGGGCTGCGGCGGCACCTCGACGGTCAGCAGTTGGCTCCCTTCGCCCTTGGGTGTGAAACCGATGGTGGCCGTTTCCCGCGACACGTCCGCGCCGGGGGTCACGACCGCCTCGCCCACCACCTGGCCGTCCTGCAGGACGCGCACCGGGATGCGGCTCCGGGTAAAACCGCTCGCGGTGATGGCGACGGCGACGGCGGTCTGGTCACCCGTGAACACCAGGCCGCTGGTGGCCACCTCCGTGATGGCGATGTCCCGCGGTGGGATGATGGGGCCGATGCCGACGGTGAACAGCTTCACCTGCCGTTCGGCGAGTTTGGCTGCGGCTTCCAGCGGGTTGGGGCCGCGATTGTGGCCGCCGTCGGAGACGAGCACGACGGCGCCGACGCGTTCGTCCGCCAGGTCGGCCATGGCCGTCATGGCCGGCCGGCCGAGGTCGGTGGAAACGCCATCCGCGGCGGCCCACGGGGCGCGCGGGTCAAAGGCCGTGGCGCCCGCGGCAAAACGATACGTGCGCAACTGGGAGATGCCCTGCACCTTGCGGAACCAGTCGTCGTTGAAAACCTTGCGGACCTGTTCGGTGCGCGTCGGCCCGTTCGGCGTGTCGCGGATGGCCATGCTGCGCGACTGGTCCACCCGCCACAGCAGGGTGTCGCTGGTTGTGCGCGTGGTT
>CAZAAF010000436.1:0-4536 GCA_964482575.1 uncultured Verrucomicrobiota bacterium
CCCTTGAGTGGTCGAAATCAACTCCAAGTTCCATCAACTCGCGCACGCGCGGAGGCCCCTCCGTGACGATGGTCCGCACCACGTCCTCCTTGCAGAGGCCGTCGCCACAGACCAGCGTGTCCTTGACGTGCGCTTCAAAGGAATCGCCCTCGGCCATCACGCAGGCGATACCGCCTTGCGCGAAATTGGTGGACGCATCGGCTCTTTGCTTCTTCGTGACCAGCGCCACGGTTCCATGGGAGGCGGCTTTCAGCGCAAACGACAGGACGGCAATGCCGCTGCCCAGAACAAGGAAATCGGTTTCAATCATGGCGTTATTCTTCATGACAGGCGATTCGCAGCAAACACAGGCGTTTCGACCTTTGAATTATAGCATCCCGGATCGCGAATGACGACCCGCGAGTCACGGATCACGGCGCTTACATCAGCTCATTGTCAATCAGGCGCGTCTTGCCGACAAACACCGCCATCATCACCAGCGTGCGGCCCGGCTCATGGCGTCTCACCGGCAATAATGTCTCCGCATCCACAAACGCGATGTAATCGATCCGCGCCGACGGCTTGCCCGTGATCAGTTTCGTCATCGCGGCACCGGCTTCGTCAATCGTCCGGCCCGCCGCCAGTTCGCGCCGTGCCAGATCGAGCGATTGTCTCAACGCCAGCGCCTCCTGCCGCTCTGTCGCGCTGAGATAGGTGTTGCGCGAACTCATCGCCAGTCCATCCGGCTCGCGCACTGTCGGGCAGACCACAAACTCCAGGGGAAAATTCAGGTCGCGCACCATCCGCCGCAGCACCGCGCACTGTTGCGCGTCCTTCTGGCCAAAACACACCACGTCCGGCAGTGCGATGTTGAACAGCTTCGCCACCACCGTGCACACGCCGCGGAAATGTCCCGGCCGCGACGAGCCTTCCCAACGCTCCGACACCGCCGACTCTTCCACCCATGTGCTGCCGCCCATCACGCCCTGCCCCCACATCTCCTCGTCCCTGGGCGCGAAAATCACATCCACGCCAGCCGATTCGCACAGCGTCCGGTCCCGGTCGAAATCGCGGGGATAGCGGGACAAATCCTCCTTGGGCCCGAACTGGGTGGGGTTCACGTAGATGGACACGGCGCACACATCCGCGCGCCGTCTGGCTTCGCGCATGAGGCTGAGGTGTCCTTCGTGCAAAAACCCCATCGTCGGCACGAAGCCGACGCGCTGGCCGGCCGC
Source organism: uncultured Verrucomicrobiota bacterium (assembly GCA_964482575.1). Lineage (GTDB taxonomy): Bacteria > Verrucomicrobiota > Verrucomicrobiia > CAIQCK01 > CAIQCK01 > CAIQCK01. The sequence continues at coordinate 1,215 of CAZAAF010000436.1, forward strand.
GCGCGCCGCGCGCGACCACGCTTGCATCGCTGAAACGGTCTCGATAATCTTCACGGTCTTGTGTTCCAAATGTAACTTAATGTTATGAGCGAATCCTACATTCAAAATCTGTTTGCCGGGCGCATCGGAGGCGCAAACTACGGCAAAAGCACTGCCATTTACAAGTTCGAGAAAATCAAACGCGCCAAGCGCACCGCCCTGGCCGCGCATCCGGGCGTGGAGCTGCTCGACCTGGGCGTCGGCGAACCGGACGAGATGGCGTTCCCGCTGTCGGTAAAGACGCTGTGCGCCGAGGCGCGCAAGACCGAGAACCGTGGCTACGCCGACAACGGCAGCGCGGAATTCAAACAGGCCGCCGCGCGCTGGATGGAGCGCGTCTGCGGCGTGACGGGCATCGACCCCGACACCGAGGTCATCCACAGCATCGGCAGCAAAGCCGCGCTCTCGATCCTGCCGGTCTGTTTCATCAATCCCGGCGACGTGGCGTTGATGACCGTGCCGGGCTACCCGGTTTTCGGTACGCACGCGAAATATCTCGGTGGCGAGGTGTTCAACCTGCCGTTGACGGCGGAGAACCATTTCCTGCCCGACCTGGACAGCATCCCGGCGGACGTGCTGCGCCGCGCCAAGACGCTGGTCATCAACTACCCGAACAACCCGACGGGCGCGAGCGCCACGCCGGAGTTCTTCGCAAAGGTTGTCGAGTTCGCCAAGCGCAACAACATCATCGTCATTCATGACGCCGCCTACGCCGCGCTGGTGTTCAAGGGCAAGGGCGGCGAGCCGGTGCGCCCGCTGTCGTTCCTGTCCACGCCCGGCGCGAAGGACGTGGGCGTCGAGCTGCACTCGATGAGCAAGGGTTTCAACATGACCGGCTGGCGGCTCGGGTTTGTCGTCGGCAATCCGCTCATCGTCAAGGCCTACGGCGACGTGAAGGACAACTCCGACAGCGGCCAGTTCCTCGCCATCCAGAAGGCCTGCGCCGCATCGCTCGACCACCCGGAAATCACGGCAAAGATCGCCGGGAAATACTCACGCCGGATGAACCGCCTTGTGCGCGTCCTGAACCGTTTCGGTTTCCAGGCTCGGAAGCCGAAAGGCTCGTTCTTCCTCTACACACGTTGTCCGAAACGCGCCGTGGCCGGAGGCAGCACGGTGGAGTTCACAAAAGCCGAGGACTTCAGCCAGTGGCTCATCACCGAGAAACTCATCTCGACCGTCCCGTGGGACGACGCGGGCGCCTATGTCCGCTGGAGCGTCACGTTCCTCGCCAAGGGCGCGGCCGACGAGGCGCGCGTCGTGGGCGAGATCGAGCGCCGGCTGGGCGATGTGAAGCTGGAGTTCTGACAGATTGGAGTATTGGGTTTCGGAGTGATGGGGACATTCTTCCACTACTCCATGACTCCAACACTCCATTCCTCAAAACGACTGTTCCGCGGTCGGGAACTTGCCGGCGCGCACCTCGTCGCGATAGGCGGCGGCGGCGGCGCGCATCGCGTCGCCAACGGAGGCGAACCGCTTGACGTGCTTGAAGGTCGGCCACGTGGCGAGGCCGAGCATGTCGTTGATGACCTGGACCTGTCAGTCGCAATACGGGCCGGCGCCAATGCCGATGGTCGGGATGCGGATGGACAGGCTGACCATCTTCGCCACTTCCGCCGGCACGCACTCCAACACGATGGCAAACGCGCCGGCGGCCTCGACGCGTTTGGCTTCCTCGAGCAGATGTTTCGCGGCCTCTTCCGTCTTGCCCTGAATTTTGTAGCCGCCCAGCACGCTCTGCGGAGTCAGGCCGAGATGGCCAAACACGGGAATACCGGCTTCGACGATGGCGGCGATCTTCTCCGCCATGCGCGGGTTGCCGCCTTCGAGCTTCACGCCTTCCGCGCCGGCTTCCTGCACGAACCGGCCGGCGTTCTCGAGCGCGTGATCCACACTGCGCTGGTAGCTCATGAACGGCATGTCGGCAATGAGCAGCGCCTTCGGCCGGGAGCGGGCCACGGCAGCTGTGTGGTGCAGCATATCCTCCATCGTCACCGGCAACGTGCTCTCATAGCCGAGCACCACCATGCCGAGGGAGTCGCCTACGAGGATGATGTCCACGCCCGCCTCGTCCACCAGCTTGGCCGTGACAAAATCGTAGGCCGTCAGCGTCACAATCTTCTCGCGACCTTTCATCGCGCGAATCGTTGCCGTCGTAATCTTCTTGCGGGAGACAATCACACTCATAGTCACCAACCTTTGGCCGCCAGCTTCACCGGCTGCGTATCGCCCAGCGCCGCCAGCAGGTCCTTCACCGTCCTGCCGAGGCCGGGGACGACCAGGTCGGGCCGGATTTCCACCAGCGGCTGCAACACGAAACGCCGTTCGTGCATATGCGGGTGCGGCAGTGTCAGCACCGGGTCCTTGATGATTTCGTTGCCGCAATACAGGATGTCGAGATCGATCGTGCGCGGGGCGTTGTGTTCATGCTGCCGCGGCCGCCCGAGCGTCTCCTCGAATTGCTGGCACTGCGCCAGGAGATCGAACGGCGGCATGTTCATCTCGATCTCGACCACGGTGTTGAGGAACTTCGGCGTGCCGGGCGCACAGCCCACCGGCTCCGTCTCGTAAACCGACCCGGCCACGGCTTTGCCGTCGGCGGACAGTTCACACAGAAAGTCGCAGGCATGGCTCAGATTCTCCAGCCGGTTGCCCAGATTCGATCCAATCGAGATTCCCGCTTTCATGACGAACCTCCACTTGCGAATCACGCATCGTGTTTACTTCAACCCCAGCACATCCTGCATGTCGTACAGCCCCGCCGGGCGGCCGACGATCCATTTCGCGGCCCGCAGGGCGCCACGCGCAAACGTCTCGCGGCTCGAGGCGCGGTGGATCAACTCCACGCGCTCGCCCGGCGCGGCAAACATCACCGTATGATCGCCGACCACGTCGCCGCCGCGGACGGCATGGATGCCGATCTCGTCGCGCGTGCGTTCGCCCACGATGCCGACGCGGCCGTGGCGGGCCAGCTCCTTGAGCTGCTTCTTCTTCACCTCGGCCAGGATCTGCGCGAGCCGGTCGGCGGTGCCGCTCGGCGCGTCCTTCTTCAGCCGGTGATGCATCTCCACGATCTCCTGGTCGAAACCGGGGCCGAGGATTTCTGCAACCTTGCGCGTGATGTAAAAGAGCGTGTTGACGCCGGTGGAATAGTTCGCCGCCCACACGACAGGAATGCCGCGAAGGACGTCGAGAATCTCCTTCTTCTCGTCCGGCTTGTGACCGGTCGTGCCGATGACCAGCGCCACGTTGTGCTTCGCCGCCGCCTTCGCTGCGGCGA
>CAZAAF010000437.1:0-4531 GCA_964482575.1 uncultured Verrucomicrobiota bacterium
GCAGGAACCAGAAGCCGAGGAAGATGAACGCCGGCAGCGCGACGACTTCCAGGAAGAACCCGAGCGGGACGAGCGTCAGCACCCGGGCACGCGGGTTGAGCACGAAGTAAGCGCCCATCACCCCGGCGATGGCCCCGCTCGCGCCGATGGTCGGCACATGCGATCCCCCGTTGGTGAGGATGTGGAGGAAACCGGCAGCCACGCCCGCCAGCACGTAGAAAACCAGGAAGCGCGCCGGATGCAGCCGGTCCTCGACGTTGCGCCCGAAGATCCAGAGCGTCCAGAGGTTGCCGGCGAGGTGCATGAGACCGCCATGAAGAAACATGGAGGTGAAGACCGGCTGCACCAACGTGCGCCAGCCGTGTTCGGCGAGGATCCATCCCATCAGGTCGGCGTCCGAGTAAAACGCCGGCACCAGGCCGTACCGATAGGTGAACGCCTCGAGCCGCGGCCCCAGCGCCAGCTCGTGCAGGTACACCAGGACATTGACAACGATCAACGCAACCGTCACGACGGGAAACCGCCGCCGCGGGATGTTGTCGCGCAACGGGATCATTTCTTGCGCAGGACGACGAAGCGGCTGCCGTCCTTGTTCTTCACCAGCATCAGCACGTTGTTGGGCGAGCCCTTGATGGCCTTCTCAAACTCGCCGGGGGTGGTGACAGGCTGGCGGTTGACCTCGACGATCAGGTCGCCTTCGCGGACGCCGCGGCGATAGGCCACGCTGTTCTCGTCCACTTCGGCCACGACCACGCCCTTCTCACCCTTGTAATCGAGTTTGTGTTCCAGCTCCTTGGTCAGGCTGGTGACGCTCATGCCGAGGCTCGACACGCTGCCTTCCTCCTCGGTGCCGCCGGCGGCCGCCGCGGTCTCGGTGGCGGTGCCCACGGTGATGCTCAACTCCACGTTCTTGCCCTTGCGAACCACCGTCAGGGTCGCCTTCGTTCCGGGCGCCGTGGCGGCCACGCGGTTGCGGAGCTCGTTCACGTCCTCGACACGCTTGCCGTTGAACTCCGTTACCACGTCGCCGGGCTGGACACCGGCCTTGTCGGCGGCGGACCCCTTGTTCACCTGTCCCACGACAACGCCCGTGGTTTGCTTGAGGCTGAACTGCTGGGCGAGGTCCGCATCCAGATCCTGGATCATGACGCCGAGCTGGCCGCGCACCACCGGTTTGCCGGCCTTCAAGCTCGGCAGGACGCTGGCAATGATGGACGACGGAACGGCAAACCCGACGCCGGTGTTGCCGCCGCTGGAACTGTAGATGGCGGTGTTCAACCCGACGATCTTGCCCTGGAGATTCACGAGCGGCCCGCCGGAGTTGCCCCGGTTGATGGCGGCATCGGTCTGGATGAAGTTCTCGTAGCCATCGCGACTGTCCAGCACACGGCTGCGTCCCATCGCGGACACAATGCCGGCAGTGACGGTCTGCTCCAGCCCGTAGGGGCTGCCCACGGCCACCACCCAATCCCCCACGCGCAACGTGGCGGAATCGGCCAGCGGCACGCACGGCAGGTTCTTGCCGTTGATCTTGACGATGGCGAGGTCGGTCTTCGGATCCGTGCCAACCACCTTGGCATCGAACTCACGCTTGTCGGCCATGAACACCTTCAACTCGTCCATGCCCTTGACGACGTGATTGTTGGTGAGGATGTAGCCGTCCTTGTCGATGATGACGCCCGACCCGATGCCTTCCTGGCGGTACTTGCGCGGCTCGCCCTTGCCGCCGCGGCTGCGGGGCGCCGGCCGGTCCTCATCCTCGCCGCTGCCCTGATCGCCGAACATATCCGGGCCGAAGAACCAGTGGAAGTTGCGCGGCATGGAGACGTACTTCGTGGCCACGATGCTGACCACCGCCGGTTTGACCGTCTCGGCCACCCACGCAAACGCGTCACTCAAGGACTGCGCCGCCGCCATCGCCTGGGCCGGCGGCGCGCTGGGCGCCTGCGCGGTCACGGGAGACACCGCGTGGCTTACCAGCAACGCCGCGGCGATTCCACTGACAAAAAAACCTGTCCACATCTTCCAATTGTTTTTCATGGCTTCTACACCTTCATTGCTTGCCCGCCGGCCGCCGTCGCGAGCCGGCCGCGGCTTCTTCACCTGGCTTCACAACCGTCCATGCAAACCCGTCGTCCTTCCAATCCACCTGGACGCGCGAGCCGTCGGCGACTTCGCCCGCCAACAACTTCTTGGACAGGGGAGACTCCAGTTCGCGTTGAATCATTCGCTTGATCGGACGCGCCCCGTACACCGGGTCATACCCCAGCTCCGCCAGCCGCTGTCTGGCCGGCGGTGTAACCTGGAGCGTGATCCGCCGTTCCGCAAGCCGCGACATGAAGTGGGCGAGCTGGATGTCCACGATCTTCACCAGTTCCTCCTGCCGCAATGCGTGGAAGACAAGCACCTCGTCCACGCGGTTCAGGAATTCCGGCCGGAAGTGCCGGCGCATCTCGGCGACCACGTCCTCCTTCATCCGGTCGTAGTCGCGCTCGGTGGTGAGTTTCGCGTCGAGGATGTGCTGGCTGCCGATGTTGCTGGTCATGATGATGACCGTGTTCTTGAAATCCACGATGTGCCCCTGCCCGTCCGTAAGCCGGCCGTCGTCGAGGATCTGGAGCAGCACGTTGAACACGTCGTGATGCGCCTTCTCGATCTCGTCGAACAGGATCACCGCGAACGGACGGCTCCGGACCGCTTCGGTCAGCTGCCCGCCCTCCTCGTAGCCGACGTAGCCCGGCGGCGCGCCGATGAGCCGCGACACGGTGTGCTTCTCCATGTACTCGCTCATGTCGATGCGCACCATGCAGTGCTCGTCGTCAAACAGGCACTCCGCCAGCGCGCGGCCCAGCTCGGTCTTGCCGACGCCGGTCGGACCCAGGAAGATGAAACTGCCGATGGGCCGGTTCGGGTCCTTCAACCCGGCCCGCGCGCGCATGACGGCGTCCGCGACGGCGGTGACCGCCTCGTCCTGGCCGATGACGCGCCGGTGCAGTTCGTCGGCGAGATGAAGCAGCTTGGCCTTCTCGCCCTCGAGCAGTTTCGCCACGGGAACGCCGGTCCAGCGGCTGACGATGAGCGCCACGTCCTCGGCATCCACCTCCTCCTTCAACAAACGCGACCCCTGTTTCGCCAGTGCTTCCTCGGCGACCTTGAGCTTCTTCTCCAGTTCCGGCAGCTTGCCGTACTTCAGTTCGGCCAGCTTGTTGAGATCGTAGGCGCGCTCGCCCTTTTCGATCTCATGCCGCGCCTGTTCGAGCTGCTCGCGCAACGCCCGCGCGTTGCCGATGGTCTTCTTCTCGTTGTCCCACTGCGTCCGGAGCGTACCGGCACGCTCCTTGAGTCCGGCCAGTTCCTTCTCCAGCGTCTTCAACCGCTCCTGCGACGCGGCGTCCTTTTCCTTCTTCAAGGCCTCGCGCTCGATCTCCAGTTGCATGATGCGCCGGCTGACCTCGTCCAGCTCCGTCGGCATGGAGTCAATCTCCGTCCGCAGCCGCGCCGCGGCCTCGTCCATGAGATCAATCGCCTTGTCCGGCAGGAACCGGTCGCTGACATAGCGGTTCGAAAGCGTTGCGGCCGCCACCAGCGCAGCGTCCTTGATGCGCACGCCGTGGTGCACCTCGTAGCGCTCGCGCAGGCCGCGCAGGATGCTGATGGTCTCCTCCACACCCGGCTGGTCCACGAGCACGGTCTGGAAGCGGCGCTCCAGCGCCTTGTCCTTCTCCACGTGCTTGCGGTACTCGTCGAGCGTGGTCGCACCGATGCAGTGCAGTTCGCCGCGCGCGAGCATCGGCTTGAGCATGTTGCCGGCGTCCATCGACCCCTCGGCCTTGCCCGCGCCGACGATCGTGTGCATTTCATCGATAAACAGGATGATCTTTCCCTCGGCGCCCGTCACTTCCTTGAGCACGGCCTTGAGCCGTTCCTCGAATTCGCCGCGGAACTTCGCGCCCGCCACCAGCGCGCCCATATCGAGCGCGACGATGCGTTTCTCCTTCAACCCCTCCGGCACATCGCCGCGCACGATGCGCTGGGCCAGGCCCTCGACGATGGCGGTCTTGCCGACACCGGGGTCGCCGATGAGCACGGGATTGTTCTTGGTGCGGCGGGAGAGAATCTGGATGCAACGGCGGATTTCGTCGTCGCGGCCGATGACCGGGTCGAGCTTGCCGGTCTGCGCGAGCTGGGTCAGGTCGCGGCCGTAACGCTCGAGCGCCTGGTAGGTCGCCTCCGGCGTCGGCGTGGTCACGCGCTGGTTGCCGCGGACGGCGGCCAGCGATTTCATCAGCTTGTCGCGCGTGAGCCCGGCTTCGCTGAGCAGCCGACCACTGGTTTCGCGACGGCCTTCCTCGACCAGCGCCAGCAACAGGTGCTCGACGCTGACGTAGTCGTCCTTCATCCGCTTCGCCTCGCGCTGGGCCGTGTCGAGCAGCCGCACGAGCCGCTGGCTGGCGCGAACCTCGTCCGCGCCGGGACCGGTCACGGATGGTTTGGCAGCGAGCGCGTTCGCGATGGCGTCGGCGATGTTCCC
>CAZAAF010000438.1:0-4527 GCA_964482575.1 uncultured Verrucomicrobiota bacterium
CGAAGTGCTCGCCTGCACCGGCTCGTCCGCGTGTGTGCCGGTGTTGGTGAAGGCCGCCACCACGGGCAGCAGCGAGGAGAAGGAAGCCGCGCTGGCTTCCCTGGGGCGTGTTCACGGCAGCGGCGCGACGGAAGCGGTGCGCAAGCTGGCGGCGGAAGGCGACGCCGATGCGCGCGCCACGGCCATTGCCGCGTTGGCATTGCGCCACGACACCGCCGCGTTGCCCGCGCTGTTTGGTTTTGCGAGGGACGCCAATGCCACGGTGAGCAAGGCGGCCGTGGCCTCCATCGGGAAGATCGGTTCGGATGAGTCCCTCGATGAACTGGTCAAGCTGGTGCTGGCCAACGTCAGTGGCGCGAAGGAAGCGCTGCAAACGGTGGCCAATCGCTGCACCGACAAGTCCGCGACCGGCCGGAAGCTGGTGACGCAGGCGCAAAACGCGGCTGGCGCACAACGCATCGCCATCCTCGACGTGATGTCGCTGGTGGGAGGCGCGGACGCGCTCGATGCCGTGGTGAAATTCACCGGCGACGGCAACGACGAGGTCAAGGACGGTGCCATTCGCGCCCTGTGCAACTGGCGCGAGTTTGCCGCAACGAAGCCGTTGCTCGACCTCGCCACGAACGGGGATTCAAAACTGGTGCATCAGGTGCTGGCGCTGCAGGCGGTCTGCCGGCTGGTGAAGTCGTCGGACAAGGAGCCGGCACCTGCGCGCGTGGCCGCGGCGGTTGGTGCGTTGAAGTCGGCCCGGCGCGACCAGGAGAAGAAACAGTCCCTGTCGGCGCTGGCCTCGGTGGCCGACCGCAAGGCGGCGGAGGCCATCCTCCCGTTGCTGGGCGATTCCGCCCTGAAGACCGACGCTGCCCAGGCGGCGCTCAGTCTGGCCGACAAACTCCGCAAGCAGGACCGTGGCACGGCGAAGAAGCTGGCCGAGGCGGTCAAGAAGGCGGCCATCTCCCCGGACCTGACGCGGCGCGCCGAAGAGTCGCTGACAAAGAAGTAGCCCGGCGAAGAGCCGGGGCTGCTGTGAAGTCAACGGATGGAAGCGGGATGACGGTTCAGGCCGGCTCAAACAAGTCGTAGAGTTCCCGGGCCATCCTCACGCTTTCCGCGCGTTGCTCCGGTCCCAAGCCACGTGAGAACGGCCAGCGCGCCGTGCCCGCCAAGAGGGTCGTCAGGCCGCCCGCGGCACGGATGACCCGCTCCAGTTCGTCCACGGAGACGTTGGCGAGGTTGTCATACACGCTGTGGTGCTGCCAGCGCATGCCGGAGTCCATGTTGGGCCGCAGGAAGGTCGCGGCGGGCACGCCGAACACCGAGAAGGGGAAATGGTCGGCAAACGGCATGGCGTCCGGCTTCTCCACGGCATCGAGACCGAGCCGCGACAGGTGGCGCATGAGCCACGCGCCGAACGCGGGCCGTCCGGCGCGCAATATCCAGTGATGCCCCAGCGGCGACGCGACGCTGTCGATGTTCAACACCGCGCCGATGGAGGACATCTCGCCTCGGTGCGCGGCGACGTAACGGGCGGCGCCGACGGAGAGTTGTTCCTCGGCGCCGAACGACACGAACCGGATCGTGCGCATCGGTCGCCGTGACGAGAGACGGGTGGCCAGTTCGAGGAGGGCCACGACGCCTGCAGCGTTGTCGTCGGCCCCGATGTTGTCGCACTGGGTATCGTGATGTGCGCCCAACAACACCACGGGCAGTTCCGGGCGGCGTCCGCGAATTTCGCCGACGACATTCTCCGAAAGACTCTGTTTCAACTCCACGACGAGGCGCGCCCGGGCGTGCGTGGCGCCCCGCTGGCGGAAGTCCCAGGCCGCGCGGTAGGGAATCGTCACCGTTGGCGGCATCCCGTGGCGGCGAACCCAGGTTGGATAGACGCCGTCGGCCTTGACCCATTCAAACGGCAGCCGATCGTCCACGTGGATGACCGCGGCGGGTTTGCAGCGCACGAGCCGCTGGTGCAGATCGGCGTGCGTCGGCAGCGGGCCCACGAGCATCACGATCTTGCCACGCAACGACGGGCGGATCAGCCGCTCTGCCTGCTCGGGCATTTCCACCCAGACGAGTTCGCCCTCGACGGTGCGCTGGCCCGGGGTGCCGGGCGACCCTGCTAGAATGCGCGCCGGCACTTTTTGGAACGAGCGGCCCCGGCCCATGCGGATGTCGGCCACGGCCTTTGCGACCGACAGGCAGGGAAAGGGCTCGTCGTGCACGTTCTGCAGGCCCGCGCGGTGGAATTGGTTGAGGATGTAGTCCGCTGCGGCCTGTTCGCCGGCGCTCCCGGCGCGGCGGTCGCCGATCCGGTTGCAGAGATGGGACCAGTGTTTCCAGATGCGAGTGGCTGCCCGGGGGGACGCGTGTGGGATGCTCATCGTGCCGCAGCGTAGCGAAAGTGGATGCCTCCGGCAAGTCCGGGGTGCCGGACTCTCGGACATGGGGCCGGAAGGGCACTCCTACCTAAGTGGGACATGGACAAAACCGGACTCCGGGAATACACTTTGCAACCGTAGCGTTAGACCCAGACACTGGTTGCCTGAGAGAGTGCAGATCCGTCGGATGACTTATGAAAAACGGTGTTGAAGGCCATGTTGCGGCCCGCATGACGTACGCCTATATTCTGTCCGTGGCAGGGACCTTGGCGGTCACGCTCGCGATTTCCGTTTGCATGGCGGTCCAGGCCGCCGAGCCGCCCAAGCCGGCGGCACCCGCCAAGACTCCGGAACCACCCAAAGCCCCCGCACCTCCACCGCAGCCGGCGAAACCCGCGCCCGAGCCCGGCCCGGAAGACAAGGCCAAGGCTGCCTACGAGGCCGCCGAGAAGGCCGCCCGCGATGCAGAGGCGGCGATTGCTCCCCTGAAGACCGCCATGCAGAAGGCGGACGCGGCGTATGCCGAGGCGCGGAGGATTGCCGATGCCCGGCGCCAGCAGGCCACGGAAGCCAAACGACTGGCGAGCGAGGCCGGTACGGCCGAGTTGAAGCAGTCCGAGGATAATTTGATCACCGCCGTCAAGGCGTTGAATGATGCGACCGCCGCCAAGCCGCCTTTGGACAAGGCGTTGGAAGAGGCGCGCGCGGCGGCCTTGTCGCCGCAACAGGCCTACGAGGCGGCCGAGAAGGTGGCCAAGGAAGCGGAAGCCGCGGCCAGGGCTGCGTTGGACGCGGTCAACAAGATCGAAGAGGAAGCCAAACGGGCTACGAATGCGGCGACGGCCAATCGCCGGGCCGTGGAATCGGCCAAGGCCGGACTGGCTCGCGCCAAACAGGGCGAACAGAATCTGGAGAAGCAGGTGGCGGCGGCGGCGCAAAAGGTGGCGGAGATGGAGGCGCAGAAGAAGCCGTTGGACGAGGCCCAGGCGGCGGCGAAGAAGCGGTTGGACGATGCGCAGAATGCATCCCAAGCAGCCGAACAGGCGGCCCAGGCGGCCGAGGCAAATGCCAAACCGGTTTCCGAGGCGGAGAAACAGCAGGCCGCCAACGAAGCCGCTTCCAAACGCAAGGCGGCGGACGCATCCAAGGCGGCGTTGACGCAAGCCCAACAGGCCGAGCAACAGGCGCAGGCCCAGACCACGGCCGCGGCCCAGAAGTTGACGGAAGCGGAGGCCCGGAAGAAATCAGCCGACGATGCGCTGGCCAACGCGAAGAAACAACTGGCGGCGGCCCAGGGAACGTATCAGGCGGCGGAGCAGGTGGCGCAATCGGCGGCGGCCAACGCCCGGGTGATATCGGCTGCGGAACTCGCCCAGGTGGCCGGTGAGGTCGTGGCCCGGCGCAAAGCGGCGGATGATGCCAGGGGCGCGCTGGCCCAGGCCCAGCAGAAACAACAGCAGGCGCAGGCGGTGTTCGATGCGGCCGTCAAGAAAGCGGCGGATGCGGTTGCCGGGAAGAAAGGCGCGGATGAGGCGTTGGCGGGCGCGAAGAAGGAATTGAATGCGGCCACGACCGCCTGCCAGACGGCGGAGCAGGTGGCGCAGGTGGCGGCGTCCACGACCGAGACGATTGCGGACCGTGCCGCCAATGTCGAGGAGCAGAAACAGCAGGCCGATGCGGTGGCGGCGAAACGCAAGGCGGCCGACGATGCCCGGGCTGCACTGACCCAGGCGGAGCAGAAGCAACAACAGGCGCAAGCGGCGGTCGATGCGGCCGCCAAGAAAGGGAAGGCGGGCGCGGACGAGAAGAAAACGGCGGAACAGGCGTTGGCGAACGCGAAGAACCAGGTGCCTGCCGCGCGGAACGCTTTGCAGGCGGCCGAGCAGGCGGCGCAGGTTGCCGCGGCCAGTGCCAAAATCATATCGGCGGCCGAACTTGCCCAGATCGTCCGGGACGAGATTGCGAAACGGAAGGCCGCCGACGATGCGCGCGGCGCTCTGGGCCAGGTCCAGCAAAAACAGCAGCAAGCCCAGGCGGCGGCGGATGCGGTGGCCCGGAAAATCACGGAGTCGGCGGCCGAGAAGAAGGCGGCCGACAAGAAGGCGGCCAGCGACAGGACGCGCAGCGCGTCGCTCGTCATCGAGCGGCG
>CAZAAF010000439.1:0-4265 GCA_964482575.1 uncultured Verrucomicrobiota bacterium
GCGAACTGTTCACGGAGAAAAACGTCCGTTCCATCCGGCCCGGTTACGGCTTGCCGCCGAAGCATCTGCCCGACGTGCTGGGCCACAAGGCGGCGCGGGATTTGCGGCGCGGCACGCCGCTGGAATGGACGCACGTGGTGCGATAGACCGAACGTGGAATGAGCCGCATGGATTTGGAGCAACTACTTCCGCCGGTGACGGAGTTCAGGCATCTCTCCTGGACGGAGTGCGCCACGGACAATTACGGCGCGCTGCACGTGGCTGCCGCCTATTGCGGGTTGCGGAGCATTCCTCAGATTCCCATCGGCCTTTGGCAGCATGGTTGCCAGACGCCATGGCAGCAGGTCCAGCCGGAGGTGGTCGTGTACCGTGCACCGAGGGACGGTTCGTGTTGGGTGGCGCGGGCCGACGAGGTTCAATATCTTCAGGCGGCGGTCTACCGTCACGTCCGGGCCATCGGGTTGCCGATTGTCTATACGGCCGATCCCGGGACACCGAGGATTCCCGGCAGCCTGCTGGTCATGCCGTGCCACGCCATGCGCTGGGACAAGTTCGGCGCGGACCAGTTCGAGCGATACGTCGCCCAAATCCAGTCCATCGCCGGCCACTTCCAGCAGGTCGTGGCCTGCGTGTCGCCCACCTGTCTCGCCAATGGATTCTGGGAGCCGCAGTTCCGCGCCGCCGGCATTCCCGTGGTGCGCGGCGCGGCGGCCAACGATGCCAACGCCCTCCGTCGGATGCGCGCGTTGTTCGAGGCATTCGACTATGTGACGACCCAGGATTACGGCAGCCACGTCGTGTACGGGCTGGCCTTCGGCGCGAAGGTCTCCATCTGGGGCGACCGCATCCCGGTCACCCGCGAGCAACTGTTGCAGGACGCCACGTGGGCACCGTTCCCGGCGGCCGTGGACAGGTTCCTGTCCGAAGAGACGGAGCGCGAGGCCGACAAGATGTTGCGCCGGTATCGCGTGGAGCCCTGGAAGGCAGTCCAGGATGTGGCGTGGGGACGCTGGATGATCGGGTACGACAATAAAGTCTCGCCGGAACAGATGCAGACCTTGTTTCACTGGACGCCCGCCCGCTGTGCCATCGCCGCGGTCCAGTGGCCTGTCACGCGCACCGTTCGCCGGCTGCTGAAGTCCGTCAGGAAACGGTTGCCCGGCGCCTCCGAACCCCAGACCTCCGCATCATGAACCGGGACACATTAAAGGATTATTTCACGCGGGACCTCGAGTGGCCGTGGGACCACCAGGGCCGGCTGGTGTTCGATTTCCTGTGCGACGCCGCGGTGGCCGCGCAGGGCGGTGCGGTGCTGGACGCCGGCGCGGGCCATCAGCGATACCGCCCGTTTTTCGAGGACTGCCTTTATCTGGCCCAGGAACATCCCGTGGCCGGCGTGGCGAACAAGGGCATCCGCAAATACGACATTCTCTGTGACGTCAAGACCATCCCGCTCCGCGATAACGCCGTGGACGTGGTGCTCTCCACCAGTTCGCTGGAACACGTGCGGGAACCGGAGGCGTTCTTCAGGGAATCCTTCCGCGTCCTGGCGCCGGGCGGCAGCCTGCGCATCAACGTGCCGTTCGTGTATCTCGAACACGAGACGCCGTTCGATTTTCAGCGGCCGACCCGCTATGGGCTGCGGCGCTGGTATGAGGATGCGGGCTTCGAGCGCGTGGACGTGCAGCCGACCAGTTCGTCGATTTATCCGGCGCTCTATTTTTTGAAGGAGGCGATGCGGGAAGAGCGCCAGCGATGCCGCGCCCCGCTGCGCCGGCTGGCGTTGTCCATCATCCGCCACGCGGCCAGCCCGTGGTGCGCGGGCCTGCGGTGGCTGTTCGATCGCGGGCCGCATCCCGACACGAAGTTCCCGGTGGGATGGAATGCCGTCGGTTACAAGAAGGGAACGCACGCGGCGCGGCCTCTCGCCGGCGTCGCGGCGGCGGAGTTTTTGAAACAGCATGCCATCCCGGCGGCCCAATGGGACGGGACCAGTCTGGTTTGTAACGGCTGACGCCATGATTTCTGCGACCCTTCATCCCGCAACGCCTGTGTCCGCTCGATCACGATGGTCGGTCGCGCTCTGCACCTGCAACGGGGCGGCGTTTCTGCCGGAGCAACTCGCCAGTTACGTCGCGCAGACCCGCCGGCCCGATGAACTGGTGGTGTGCGACGACGCGTCCACGGATGCGACGATCTCCCTGGTGGAGGCGTTCGCCGCGCAGGCGCCGTTCCCCGTGCGCATCGAACGCAACGCGGAACGGCTGGGCGTCTCGCGCAATTTCGCCCAGGCCGTGCGGTTGTGCACCGGGGATTGGATTGCGCTGTCCGACCAGGACGACCGCTGGCGGCCCGAGAAATTGGAACGGCTCGCGGCGGAGTTCGAGTCCTCTCCCTCGGTCCATGCGGTTTTCAGCGACGCCGAACTGGTGAACAGCCACGGCCAGCCGGTGGGCCGGCGCTTGTGGGACAGCGTGGGGTTCGCACCGGACGCCCGGGAGGCGGTGCGGCAGGGCCGGGCGGCGCCGAGGCTGCTGCGGAGCAACTTCGTGACCGGCGCGACGCTGGCGATCCGCGCCGAGCTGCGCGATGTGATGCTGCCAATCCCGCCGATCTGGGGACACGAGCAATGGATGGCATTGCTGGCGGCAACCTTTGGCGAACTGCGAATGGTGGACGAGCCGCTGATTCAATACCGGCTGCACGAGCGCCAGCAGATCGGCTTGCGGCCCATGCCGCTGGATTTCAAGGCGCGCCAGGCCAACCGCCAGAAGCGCCGGTCGGAGCGGCAGGAGAGGGCGCATGACTATTGGCAGCGCGTGCGCTCCACCTCGCGCCCGGTGGGACCGTGGGCGATGATGCTCGCCAACCTCGACGCGCGGATGACGTTGCCGGAGTCGCGATGGCGCCGCGCGCTGGTCGTCCTGCGGGAATGGGCGGCCGGCCGTTACCAGTGGGAAACAAACCCTTGGAAGACGGCGTGGAAGGACTTATTCTGGCGTTGATGGCCCGAAACTTCCGAATTCATCCGAGCCACCATGCATAGCGTCTCGTGTTATCTTTGCGGCGACACAGGAACTCCGCTCTATCAGGGCATGAAAGACCGGCACTTCGCAGCGCCGGGCGAATGGGGCTTTCGCAAATGCGCCAACCCGCAATGTGGATTGATCTGGCTCGACCCGATGCCCGCGGAACGCGACCTCGTCGGGTTTTACGAGGATTTCTACACCCACGACAGCGCCCGGTCGCAAACCGGCAGGCTCTCCTTCGTGGCACAAGCCGGCCGCTTCGCCATCAAGCAGATCAACAGCCTCGTCAAAACCATGACCGCCAGCCGCCGGCACAGCCGGGAAGTCAATCTCATGTTCCTCGGGGACAAACAACCGGGGGCGTTGCTGGAGATCGGCTGCGGCAGCGGCGAGCGGCTGGCCCGCCTGAAGGATTTGGGCTGGAACGTCGAGGGACAGGACATTGACCCCAAGGCCGTGGGCCATGCGCAGGAACACTTTGGGTTGAAGGTGCATTGCGGCGATGTATGCGGTCTTTCGCTTCCCGCCGGTTCGTTTGACGCGGTCATCATGAACCACGTGATCGAGCATCTGCCGGACCCGGTGAAGGTGCTGAGGGAATGCTACCGCCTGCTGAAGCACGGCGGCACGCTGGTCCTGACCACGCCGAATCCCGCCAGTTACGGGCACAACCATTTCCAGTCGGCGTGGCTGGGGCTGGACCCGCCGCGGCATCTCTATCTCTTCCCGCGGACCGCCCTGGTGCTGGTGGCGCGACGCGGCGGATTCCAGGATTGCAGCCTGGAGACGACCCCGGCGCGCGCCCAGAGCTTTGCCACGGGCAGCTACGAGATCCGGCGTGCCGGCCGCCATGCCTTGAACCTGAAGCCGCATCCGCGGGCCGAGTGGGCGGGCCTCATGTTCCAGATTCGCGCGCAACGCGAACACTCCCGCGACCCGGATTCCGGCGAGGAGTGTGTCCTCAAGGCGGTGAAAAACGCGTGATGTATGCGCCGGCACCCCTGTCTCTTGAACCCGACTCCATGACCTCCACCGGTTCCCAACCTTGTGTGGCGATCATCGTGCTCAATTGGAACAACGGGCATGAAACCGTCGCCTGCCTGGAATCGTTGCGCGCCGTGGCGTATCCCCGCTGGCAGGCCGTGGTGGTGGACAACGGGTCCACGGACGATTCCGTTGCCCAGATCCGGTCGTGGGCCGAGCAAAGCGGCTGGCCGGTGGTGGATGCGATCGGCG
>CAZAAF010000439.1:4275-4523 GCA_964482575.1 uncultured Verrucomicrobiota bacterium
CCGCTGGCGCTGGTTTGCACGGAGCGCAATCTGGGGTACACCGTCGGCAACAATGCCGGCATCCGTCTCGCCATGCAGGCCGGCTTCGATTTCGTGTTGATCCTGAACAACGATACGACGGTGGACCCGGAGTTCCTCGGCCTCCTGGTCGAGTTTGCCCGCGAGCACCCGCAGGCGGGCATGATCGGCCCGGCGGTCTATGAGGCCGACCGCCCCCAAACGGTGCAGTCGGCGGGCGCGCGCATCCA
>CAZAAF010000440.1:0-4517 GCA_964482575.1 uncultured Verrucomicrobiota bacterium
GGTGACGTTGCCGGCCATGCCCGACATGAACGACGCCAGCAGCGCCGTCAACGCCAGGCCCAGCAACCCCGTCGGGCAGTATTTCTTCACCAGCGACAGGATGACGCCGTCGTAGTCGTACTCGGTGATGCTGTTGTAAATCCCCTTCTCGATTTTGTCATTGGCGAGCTTGCCCTTGGCATTCTCCGCCACCAACGCGGTGATCTTCTCCGCGCTCACGGGCTTCCCGAGCGCCTCACCCACGGCCTTCACCGCCTCGGCCGGCGCCACGGGGTTCGCCGCTTTCACGGCCTCAACCGCCTTGGCGTAATTTTCCGCTGCAATGATTGGCGGCGGGATGCGGTAATCCTTGTCGGGCATCGAGGTCAGCGCCACGGCGATCATGCCGGGCACGATGACCAGGAACGGGAAGAGCATCTTCGGCACGGAGGCCACCAGCGGCGTGTTGCGCGCGGCGGTCATGTTCTTCGCGGCCATGGCTCGCTGGACGACGAGGAAGTTGGTGCACCAATAGCCGAAGCTCAGCACGAAGCCAAGGCCGAACACCATGGCGAACCAGTCCACGCCCATCGGGTTGTTCTGCGACCCAGCGAGCAACGGCTGCCAGGCACTCGTCCATGCGTTGGCGGCGTACTGCGTGCCGGTCTCCTTGAGGTTCAGGGCGGCGGGATTCGTGGCGACGGTTTGCAGGGACTGGTTCATCGCGTGCCAGCCGCCCACGTCCTTGAGCCCGAGGTAAACCACCGGCGCGAAACCGAGGACGATCATGAAGAACTGCAACACCTCCGTGTAGATGGCCGAGGTCAACCCGCCCTTGAGCACGTACAGCAACACCACACCGGAGCAGATCCATAGGGCCATGTGATAATTCCAGCCGAGCAACTGGTTCAGCAGCTTGGCCAGCGCGTTCATGGAGATGCCCGAGGCGAAGATGGTCATCACGGCGAAAGCAACGGAGTTCAACGCGCGGACACGCTCGTCGAAGCGCATCTTCAGGTATTCCGGCACCGAGCGGGCCTTGGAGCCGTAGTAGAACGGCATCATGAACACGGCGAGGAAGATCATCGCTGGGATGGCGCCGACCCAGTAGAAGTGGCTCGTGGCAATGCCGTACTTGGCGCCGCTGGCGGCCATGCCCACCAGCTCCAGCGCGCCGAGGTTGGCGGAAATAAACGCCAGGCCGGTCACCCACGTCGGGATGGAACGCGCGGAGGTGAGGAAGTCCGACGACGTCTTCATGTACCGCGCGAGCGTCCAGCCGATGGCGAGGATGGCGACCACATAAATCGCCATGATGGCGTAATCAATTGCGCCGAGATCAATCAGTGACATTGCGTTCCTTTCTAAAGGTCCAACTGCGTGGCGTCCAAACTAGGAGAAAGTCCGCCATGCGACAATTCTTTTCCGCGGCGGAAACCCTTCCTTCCGCCGCTGCAACTCCCCTCCGGACGGCTATTTGGCCGCCGGCGCCGGCTTGCCCGACAGATTGCCCGCCCCCTGCTCCGACACCGCCTTTTCACCCGTGGCGGTGATGGACTCGATTGTGTAGGTGAACCCGCCGTCGGGCAGCAGCTTGAAGTAGCCGACATGCTGGAGGCCCATCTCGAACTTCTCCGGCTGCGGTCCCTTGACGTCGTCGTACTTCTCCTTGGCCGGCCCGGCCCCGCCCGGCCCGACGATGAACTCCTGGACACCCTTACTCTCCGCCGCCTTCTCGCCGTCGGGATTCAGCGGCCCGTAGCGTTCGTACACGTGGGTGTGGCCGTTCAAGACCAGCGCCGGCCCGTGCGCATACAACAGGTCCCAATACGGCTTCATCTTGGGCATGCCGCGGTGCTTGGCGCTGGAGAAATACGGGTAGTGCCAGTACGCGATCACGGGCATCTTGGGCTTGGCGGCGAGGTCCTTCTTCAGCCACTCGAGCTGGGCCGTGGCCTTCTCCCCTCCCTTGGCCAGAGTCACGCTGTCGAGGCTGACGATGTGCCAACCGCCCAGGTCGAAGCTGTAGTACATCTCCGGCCCGTGCGCGGCCTTCCCCCAGAACTCGCAGTAGCCTCCGAACGGCGGCACGCACAGCGCATCATGATTGCCCGGGCAGGGGAAAATCTTGGTGATGAACCGGCCGTAGGTTCCCTCATGGACCTTCTTGTAAACATCCAGCGTCGAAACTTTGCCGTTGGAGGTATCGCCCACCAACAGGACCGCTGTGACTTCCGGGTGCGCCAGGATCGAGTCGGAGACCATTTTCGCGCCGGGCGTGTAGATGTCGCCGGTTACCGCGACGGTAACACCCTGGGACGCGCCCAAGGCAATGCCGGCCGCCGTCAACCAGCCGGTCACGGCCAGCATCACGACCGACAACCAACCGCGCCGTGTCATGTTTGATTCACTGCCTGATGTGTTGCTCATGATGGTGGTTTCCTCGCGGATGTTTTCTGCGCTCTTCCAGGATTGTTTGCAAGCCTATTGCTGGCGTCGGTCGGAGACCGCCGCATCAGTTCAATCACCGCCTATCTCGTCCAAAGAGGACGCCGGTCTCACTCAAACCGCGCGCCTCACTTCCCGTTGGAAACCCGCCCTCGACGCCGTCACGCCTTCGGCCTGACGGACTTGGCATGCTTGATGACGAACACCAGACCGACCACGACGATAACAAGGATGAGAACGACGCCCACGACAAAACCGATGCGGAAAGCCATCGAGTCTTCATCGGAAGGCGCGGGCGACGGCGGGACGGGTGTCAGGAACTTGAAGCTCTGGACCACCGACTGCACCTCGGGATCCTTCAGGGCGTTGAGTCCCGGCCCGAGAACCGCCTGCATCATGTACATTTTCTCATTCGCGCCGACCACGAAGGCGGTCATGGTGAGGCCGCCAGGCAGATGGCCGGTGACGGCAACCGAGGGCAGACCCT
This sequence comes from uncultured Verrucomicrobiota bacterium, assembly GCA_964482575.1. Lineage (GTDB taxonomy): Bacteria > Verrucomicrobiota > Verrucomicrobiia > CAIQCK01 > CAIQCK01 > CAIQCK01. The sequence continues at coordinate 2,915 of CAZAAF010000440.1, forward strand.
CGATGGTCCCCAGCTTTTCCGAATCCAGCGCCATGCCCTGGCGTGCCATCCCGTCCTTCAGACCTTTCATGAACTCGGCGTTGGTCAATGCGCGTTGGGCGCCGACGAGCGGTTGCACGAGGAGCACCATTTTCTTCGTACCGTCGGCATTCTGGTAGGCGGCCAGCATGGGCTTGGGCACGGGTGTGATGGCGGACCACCCCTCTGGAAACTCGACGGAAAAATTATGATTGGGAAAAGAGATGGGCGCGGCGGGCGCAGCCACCGCCAAAAGCATCCATGCGATCAGGCACAGGGTCTTGTTCATGTAAAAATCCTCGGCATCATCATCCCCGGGGTTGCAGCAGGCCGCAAGTGGTTTCTGTGGATGAACGCGGATGACTTACCAAAATGCAGAGACCATGAAAACGATCCAGCCCGCGGCCTCCTCATCCGCAAGACAGGACTCCGTCCTTGCACTCCGTGAACAGGGATTCTATTGTGAATACAAGGTATGGTGGACGGGTCTGCATGAAAAAACATATCGGCATCCTGATACGCAGCGCGGTGAGCGTGGGGATTCTGTATTTCATTTTCAAAGCCATCTTTGAAAAGGAAAACCGGGAGCACCCATGGACCGTGGGCGCCGCCAAGCTATGGGCCGATCTCTCCACCCCCGACCCGCTCTGGCTGCTTGCCGGCGTGGCGTTTTTCGCCCTGATCTGCCTAGTCAACATTGAACGCTGGCAGATCATCCTGCGCGTGCAGCACATCGATCTGAGTTTCCGCCGGGCGATGGAACTGTTCTTCATCGGTCACTTTTTCAACTCGTTCATGCTCGGTTCCACCGGCGGCGATGTGGTGAAGGCCTATTACGCGGCGCAGCAAACGCACCACAAGAAGGCCGAGGCGGTGATGACGATCATCATTGACCGGCTGATCGGCCTGATCGGCCTGTTTGCCGTCGCAGCGGTGATGGTGCTGGCGAACCTGAAACTACTGTTCAATAACGAGCAGTTGAAACCAATGGCCGTGAGCGTTATGAGCATCCTGGGCGTGCTGCTGGTCGGCCTGTTCATCGGTTTCTGGCCGGGCTTGGGGAAATTCCTGCATGAATGGCGCGAGCGTGTGTTTCACCGCGGCCACAAGCGGCAGTTCTGGCGGAGACTGTTCCGCGAGGAACAACTCGACCACTGGTCGGAGCGGTTTGCCGGCATCCGCGAGAACGTGAAGAAGATGATCGGGGCCTACCAGGCCTACGCCGCCCACAAGCCGGCGCTGATCAAGACGTTCCTGCTCGCGCTGGTGACGCATGTCTCGCTCATCTTCAGCGCCATCTGTTTCGGCCGGAGCCTCGGCATCGAAGTGAACCTCGGGTTTTATTTTGTGATGGTGCCCGCCATCAATTGCATCGCCGCCGTGCCGATCACCATCAACGGACTCGGCGTGCGCGAGGGCCTGTTCGTCGCGTCGTTTGCCGCCGGCGGCGTGCCCAACGAAAAGGCGCTGCTGCTCTCCCTGCTGAGCTTTGCGGTCTCGCTGTTCTTCAGCATCCTGGGCGGCGGGGTGTATCTCTGCTTCGAGAAGACGCATCCCAGCATGGCCCAGATCGCCGCTGTGCCGG
>CAZAAF010000441.1:0-4495 GCA_964482575.1 uncultured Verrucomicrobiota bacterium
AAAAGCAAAAGCCTCCTCGCGAAACATTCTCGAAGGCTATGACAGAGCGAACACCACTGACATCAATGATGACAATCTCGCCCGGCTCGACGTCCCGGACGAACTGGGCCTGGATCTGGTCGAGCGCGCACGTCTCGCTGGAAAGGATCCACGCGTCGCCGCCATTCGGTCCCGGGGATTTCATCCTGCCGAGTCACAAGGGGCGGAAGCCGAACGGGTCGCGCACACCGATCAACTCGGTTTCGGTCATGATGACGAGCGAGAACGCACCCTGGAGCCGCTTCAACGACTCGACGAGGTTGGTCTGCGCGTCGTTCTTCATGCCGTGCGCCATCAGGTGCAGGATGACCTCGCTGTCGGTACTGGTCTGGAAAATGGCCCCCTGGTTTTCCATCTCGTCGCGCAGCCGGTCGGCGTTGACGAGATTGCCATTGTGCGCCACGGCGATCTGGCCGCGGCCGGTGCGCGCGATCAACGGTTGCGCGTTGGCCAGCGAGGAGGAGCCGGTGGTCGAGTACCGCACGTGGCCGACGGCCATGCTGCCCTTGAGCGTCCGCAGGATATGGTCCTTGAACACCTGGAACACCAGGCCCATGTCGCGGTGCTCGATCATCCGCTCGCCGTCATGGCTGACAATGCCGGCCGATTCCTGGCCGCGATGTTGAAGCGCGTAGAGGCCGAAGTACGATAGTTCCGCCGCGCTGGGGTGGTTATAGACGCCGAACACGCCGCAGGCTTCGCGAGGACGGCCCTCGCCATCATCCACCGGCAACGGTTCGGTTTCGTCGTTGACTAAATCCGAAAAAAGTTGGTCGTCAGACTTCATTTTGGGAGCCCGAGACATCCTACCCGTCCGCGCGGCGAGAAGTCAAACGATGACTGAAAAGGAAAGAAATCCCCCGTGGACGTGCGAGCCGGGTTGAACCGCCAGGGTCATTGGCAGCCGAGGCTAACGGCTTTTCCCACCGGACTTTAGCACAATGTCGCCGACCCGGGTCCAGAAGGCCGCGGCGGGCAGGTCATTGATCTTTTCCAGGGTCGCGATGCCGCTGAGGATGGACGCATCCCGGTCCTTGTCGAAATCACAGCGCAGTTCCTTCAGCGGCATGCCTTTCAGCGACCCGAGACCGGACACCTTCGTATGGTCGCACCAGAGGACCGTCAGCGGCATGCCATCCAACGGCGTGAGGTCCTCCACGGCGGTGCGGCTGCAACTGAACACCGTCAGTTTCATGCCGCGCAAGGGCGAGAGGTCCCGCACGAGGGTGTTGTCGCAGCTCAGCACCGTCAACGGCATGTCCCGCAACGGCGAAAGGTCCGCCACCTGTGTGTTATGGCACCAGACGCCGGACAATTTCATCCCCTTCAACGACGCAAGGTCGGCCACCGTGGTGCGTCCTGTGCCCGTCCATGGCGCCAGCGTCAGCCGTTGCAAGGCGGTCAGGGCGCGCACCGGTGAAAGCTCGTTGATGCCCGCCGTGGACAGGACCAGGTCGGTGACCACCCCCTGGGCGACGCGGTGTTGTTCACGACCGTCGTAGCGCGGATTGAGTTTGCGCAGTTCCGCAATGACGGCGGTCACCTGCTGTTCAGCCGGCAGTGCGGACACGGACGCCACAAAGGGGTCCGCGACCGGCGGTGCGGGCGGCGGTGCCGTGGAGGATGTAGAGGACGGCGGCGACGGCGGGAGGACGGCAGCCACTTTACGCCGGTTGATCCGTTGCAGCGTGTGGATGCCCTGCAACACCTGCGCGGCGGCCGCGTCCTGCGTCAACGCCTCGCTGCAACGAAACTGCTTCAATGGCAGCGAAGCGAGGGGCGCAAGATCCTTCACGGGAGTGCCCGTGATGTCCAACACCGACAACGGCATGCCTTGAAGGGGTTTCAGGTCGGCGACCGGGGTGCCCCGGAGGCTGATCTGTTCCAGCGGCATGTTCTCCAGCGGCGACAAATCCGTGACGGACGTGTCCTCCAGATACAGGTGGGTCAACGTCAGGCCGCGCAAGGGGGAAAGATCCGAAACCCGCGTCCCGCCGAGGTACAATTGCTTGAGCGACCCGCCCTTCAACGGCCGGAGGTCGCTGACCGGATTGCCGGTCAGGGCCAGTTTCTCCAACGGTGCAAGACGCAGCGGCGAAAGGTCGCTCACCTGGGCGTTGATGCAGGTCAAACTCGCCAGGTTCATCCCACGCAGCGGCGTGAGGTCCGCCAACGGGCTGCGAGCGGACGGACTGCCGCACTTGAGGTGACGCAAACCAGCCAGCGCCCTCAACGGCGCCAGGTCCTTGATCAGGATGGAAGTCAGCGTGAGTTCCGTGACGTGACCGTTCTCGATCCGGTGTTGCTCCCGGCCGTTGTAACCCGGGTTGAATTCCTTCAACCGGTCGTTCACCCGTGCCACTTGTTCCTCCGGCGGGAGCGAAGCGACGGAGGTGAGCCAGGCATCCACATCCGACACGGTAACCGGAGCCGGGGCTGTTGTGTCCATCGAAGCCGCCATAGGCGGCGGGGCCGGCTTCGACTCGACGGGAGGTTTGGGCGGCGGCAGGGCTACTGGAGGCACCACCACGGGCGCGGCCGGCGAAGCTGTGGGGATTTCTTTTTTCGCCACGTCGCGCTTCACGCCCGGGACTCCACGCTCCTGCCACGGCGACCAGAGGACCACGGCCGTCGCGATCCCCACCACACCCGCCACCCACAGGACCGGCACCAGCGGTTTCCGGGGTGCGGCCACGGCCACCCGTGCCGTGGAGGGCCGCACTGGCGGCGGTGTCTTCGGCGCCACACGCTGGGTCGAACCGGACGCCGCCAGCCCCAGTTGCTCGCTGACGCTCACCAGGTCGGCAATCAACTCCGCGTAATCCTGCTGCCGTGCCGCGGGGTTCTTCGCCATCATTTTGTTCAGCAGCAGCGCCACCTGCGGCGGACACGCGGGCCACAGGTTCACGAGTGCCGGCGGCGGCTCCGTCATGTGCCGCTGGGCCACCTCCTCCGCGGTCGGGGCGTCGTGGGGCGGCCGGCCGGCAAGCATGTGGAACAACACGCACCCCAAACTGTAGATGTCGGAACGCAAATCCAAAGCCGTCTCACCGCGCGCCTGCTCGGGACTGACGTACCAGGGCTTCCGACTGTCACCGGCAAACACAACGCCCGAGGGCCTGGCCACGCCGAGATCGCCCAGTTTCACCTCACCATCCCGCGAGAGGTAGATGTTGCTCGGCTTGATCGCCCGGTGAATCAACCCACCCCGCCGCCACGCGTGATCCAGTGCGTGCGCCAGATAATAACCGGTGGCGAGCGTCTGCTCGATGTCCAGCCGCCGCACCCGGTCGAACCGCCGCTGCAACGAGTCGCCATCAATGAACTCCATCGCGAGATAGAACGCGCCGTCGCTCTCGCCGGCGGAATACATCTGGACGAGGTTGGGATGATTGAGCTTGGCCGCGGCGATGGCCTCCTGCCTGAAGCGGGCAATGAACCCGGCATCCTGCGACAGTTCCGGCCGCAAGACTTTCAGCGACACCATCCGGTCGAGCGAAATCTGGCGCGCCTTGTAGACGGCGCCCACGCTCCCCTCGCCGAGCAGCGTCAGCACCTCGAAATCGTGAAACCGTTGGCCTTCGAGCGATGTCACGTCGTCCATTTCCACTGACAATTCAACCCCACCGTTTGCCGCCTGTGGTCCGGAACATAAAAACCCGTGTTCATGGCTCCCACGCGGACCGCAGTTCATAAACCTGCATCGAAACCACCTTCGCCTCGCCGCCCTCGGCGGTGAGCGCGAGTAACCGGCTGGCATCGTCCGGAACAAAGCAATGATTGAGGGTCATCCGCCCGTCGTTGGCAAAAACCTCCACCGACGCGCGATCGAGCAGCAACTGCAGCCGGAGGCGGCCCTGGACCGGCTCCAGCACCGTACGAGCCTTGCCGCAGGAGAGTTTCCTTCCAGCGACGTCGTAGGACACCCTGATGCCGCGCAGATCGAAGGCGATCTCCCGGGCGCTGCCGGGTTCAATCTCGGCACGAAACTCCAGGAGATCCCCGCTCACGCCGGCCAGCGGGTTTGCCCCCGGGTTGAGCGCCACATCCTTCCACGACCGCTCCTTGCCATGGAGCTTTTCAATTTCACGAACCGGGTTGCAGAACATCCGGAGGCCGTCCGGCGTCGTGCGCAGCGTCAGTTCGCGTGGGAAACTCATCTGCTGGCTGAACGGCATGCCGGGATACGGACTGCCGTTCATCCACGCAATCTGGATGCGCCGTCCATCACTGGCGGGAACGTCGCTCCAGCTCTGTGCGGCGTAATAAAAAGTGTGGCCGGCCACGAAACACTGGAAGCCGCCTTCCGGCTTGAAGGTCGTGCCGTCAAAGCGGCCGACATAGTAGTTGCCGTTGCCGCCCCAGAACACCCAGCGGGTGTTCTTCGCATCGCCATCCACCGGCAGCTCAAACAGGTCGGGACATTCGCCACAATCCGGCGGCGCGATGTCGCTGA
>CAZAAF010000442.1:0-4481 GCA_964482575.1 uncultured Verrucomicrobiota bacterium
CTGGGTCGTCTGGGGTTCCAGGGTGAAACGACCGTGCTCCTTCCACCCCGCCTTTGCCGCCTCGATCAACACGACGGTGCCGGTCTTTTCGTCGAGGCAGTACAACAAGCCCTCCACGCAACAGGCGCATGCACCCTTCCCAAGCACCTTCTTGTCGGCCCAGACTTCCTCACCGGTCTTGAAGTTCTGGCAGACCCATCCACCGCGGTTGGAATTGCCAAACAAATAGTCGCCAACGAGCACCACCCCGCCGTGATGGTTCTCCATGAGCGGACTGACGTACACATCGCTGACCTCGTTGCCCGCGCCAATCTTCACCAGCTTGCAGCCCGAACCGTAACCAGAGGTGACATAGACGCAGTTGTCACGGAAGATGGGCGTCGGCGCCACGGCCACCTTGCCCGGCCAGTTGGAGCGCCACAACACCTTGCCGTCCTTGGCGCTGACACCGACCACACTTTGCATGGTCAATTGAATGTACTGACGTCCTCCATTGACGTCGGCCGCAATGATGGATGTGTATTGGGCTTCATCCGCGAGATCTTTCGAGCGCCAGACCACTTTGCCGGTAAGCTTGTCGAGCGCCGCCAGTGCACCCTGGTCACCGCCGGGCGTGCATACCACCAGATTGCCGTCCACCAACGGGGATTCGGCATATCCCCACCACATCTTCGGCACCTTGCTGCCCAAGTCCTGCATGGTGGTCTTCCAAATCACCTTGCCACCGGCGGCCTCACAACACACCAGTGTTCCCTGGCCGCCGAGCGCATACACCCGGTCCCCATCCACCGTCGGCGTGCCACGCGGGCCATCGCCCCATTTGTTGGTGAAAAGGTCCCCCAGTTTGACGTACCAGAGTTGCTTGCCGGTGACGGCGTCGAGCGCCATTAAAAACTCCTGTTCGCCCCGCGCCCCCATCGTGAACAGTTTTCCTCCGGCGACAGAGAAGCCGCTGTAGCCCAATCCCGCGTCCTTGTTGACCCACAACTGCTTCGGTCCGCCTTCCGGCCATTGCTTGAGCACCCCGGTTTCCTGGCTGATGTCCGTGCGGTCCGGTCCGCGCCATTGCGGCCAGTCATTGGCGGCAGCATCCCGGGAGGTCAGGGACAGGGTGATCAACGAACACGCGGTTAGGAGGCAAATGAGGTTCCGATTCATGGCTCTTCTTCGGTCTTTCATCCAGGGTTGAACTCTGCAACAGGCGTATTTAAAACGACAACCGACGGCGCTTCCAGCGAAATCATTGAGCCGGCTTCAACTGCGGATCATCCAACTGCAGCCGGTACATGATCTGGTTGTAATCATAACGCGGCGTCGCCACGGGAGCGCCAGAAAATGTCTCGGCGTAGGTGCCCTCGAAGTAAACGATCCGCCCCCCATCTTCGTCGAAAAACAGATGCTGAACAGGGTTGTAAAAGCTGTATTTGTCGTGAGTTATGACTTTCTTGGCTCGCAGCCAAGGACCGGTCGGGTCCGAAGCCTCCGCGTAATAGACTTCGCCGAGAAAGGACGGCCCGCTGCTTTGCGCCACGCCAATCATAATCCATCGTTTTCGGAAGGCGTTCCAATTCACCGACCCGTAATGCATCGTGAGGGGTTGACCGGTGTCCACATCCACCGGTTGGAATCGCGCCTCGCTGGGTTTCCGTTGGCCCGCATGGATGAACACACGCTCGGCAGCGGCATCCATTGGCTTGGTCTCCCGCTTCCACCCATCACGTGTCCAGACATCATAATACGTCGGATCGGTGAGCTGCTTCCAGTCCGCCTTCACCCGCGCCACGGGAAACAGGTGGCCGAAATAGAACCACTCCCCATTCGCATCCCGGTAACGAAACGGATGGCCGTGCGGACACCGGACCGTGTCCTCCATGGGAAGTTCCTTCAGCTTCTCAAACTCCTCCCGGTCGTCATTGAACACCGCCAGACCGTGGGCAAGCACTTCGCCCAGTGTCTTCACGTGCGTATAATGACACACCAGCCGCTCCCGGCCCGTGTCGTCGGCGAGCACAAGCAAGCCATCAATCCATACGGCGCCATCCTTGACGCCAAGCCGGCACACCGGCTTGCTGAACCCATCCGCATCCACGAAGTAGTGCAGATTCACGCCTTCGCCGGGGTGAAGTCCGCCCCGCCCCGGCAGTTCGCTCGTGGCACCGGACGTCCAGTAGTGTCCGAGCGGATATTTCAGCCGCATCGTGTCGCCCCAGAACCAGAAGAGCTTCCCGCGATAAGGCACCGCCAGCACGGAATCCTGGCCGGCCACCTGCCCACGGCCCAGGGGCTCGGTCACGGGCGTCTTCTCCCCCAGCAACACACTGTCCCGGTAAAGGCCCTGACCGGTCACGCGATAAAGCCTTTCGGCAATGTTGAGCCGCTTGATCTTCAGGACCGCCTTCGCGCCGGGTTCCGTGGTCACACGCGCGCCCGTGAAACCAAATCCGTCCTTGGGAAACGCATACCCGTGACTGCGGACGGAAAAGAAAATCTCCTGTTTCATCAATCCCGGCTCGTGGAACGCCACGCGTCCCGCGCTATCGGTTATGAACCGTTGATGGTTGACCGTTTCCAACTCCACCAAGGGCACGCCACGGCCGGTCTGTTCATCCACCACCTGGATCTGGAAATAATCCGGTGAGGCCGCGTGAAGCCACGGAACGATCAGCCCCAGGCTGCACACGGCGCAACACAGCATCCCTTGCCTCTTTCGTCCGACAATCCGTGATGTTTTGCTCATTGAATTCCAGTCTCCCCTCATCACTTGGGTGGGAATCCCGATGGCATCCAGGCCGGCAATCCCCGTATTTCGTCAAGCGCCTTGGGCGACACCGGCACGCCCCACGCCTTGAAGAACGGTCCCAGATTCCGGCCAGCGGTCTTCGAGAATCGCACCATCCACTGGTCCCGCTTCTCATCATCGGTCTTCGGCAATTCCTCCTTCGACGCGGCGCGATACTCCGCAAAGACCTTCTTGTACGCCTCCCAGCCGAACGCGTCCTGCAACTGCACATACATCGAGAGCGCCAGGAACGGTTCCTTCTTCCAAAAATCGAAGCTCTTTCCGGCCGCCACATGTTTCGCGTAGTTCTTCGCCACCTCGTCGAGGCTCACACGCCCCTTCGCGGGCGTCACGCCACAGAGCTTGTCGAACACATACATCGAGAAGATGTTGCAGGTCACCTCGGTGGTGCCGTCAAACGTCCAGGCGCTGTTCTGGTGGTTGTGCCCCAGCTCGTGAAAAATGCCCCAGTTGCCTTTCAGCAACGATTCCTTGCTGGCGAAGTTCTTCGGCTGGTCCATCCAGGTCATGATGGGATAACCGGAATGCATGTAGCCGGCGGAAATCTGCTGGTCGCTCGGAGGCGGTACCCGCGAGGTCGTCCTCCAGCTCCACAATCCGTTCCCACACACGCATCAACGCTTCCGGGTCCTCCAAGGCGCGCACCGACGACGCCGGCAGCGACAAAATGACCTTGGAACTCTCCAGTTCCGCCCAGGGCGCAGGTTCCTTGCGCAACCGTTCCTTCCAATCCGCCAGTTTCGTCCTGCCAGCCACGTAATACGGGGCCGCCACTGCGCCACTGATCTTGACCGTGATCTCGCCGGACACGCCCTTGTCGGGCACCTCGATGTAAATCAATCCCCCAAACGGGCTCGCCGCCTTCGTCACCGGTTGGACAAGGGGCACGCGCATCATGATCTCCGGAAACCGGTCCCATTTGTCCAGGTTCCACAGGCTGTCGCTGTGAGCCCCGATCCGGAGCGAGAATTTTTTGCGGGCGGCCGCCTCGGGAATCTCCACCGTCACCAGGCCGCCGGCAGGTGCATACAGGCCGGTGCTGTGCCATGCAGGCACCGCCGTGTCGAGGATCACCGAGCGCGACACCCGCGGAGCCCCGGACGGCACTTCGCCGGGAAAGATCTTCGCCGCCGGATGCTCCTTCACCTGTTCCGGTGGCAGGAATTTGGCCGTCATGGTCTGGAACGTCGCCGCCAACCGCGGGCGGAGATCGTCCTTCTTGATGGGCGTCTTCGGGGTCGGCACGACCTTGACCGCATCGTCACCGGCGAGCTTCGTCAAGCGTGGCAGGAACACCATGTCCGTCGGCGGCAACGCGCGCGCGGCGGCGGTGATGGTGGCCGAGGCCTGCTTGACATCCCCCGCGCCGGACGGACTCCGTCCCGCCATGTGGTCGAGCGCGAAACGCAACGCCCATCCCGCGTGCAAGGTTGTTGGCGGCGGACTCCCGGCTTCAAACCCCTTCGAACCGGTTCGTTGCAGCGTGCCGTCGCCCCACACCATGCCCATCGGCAGGAGCAACTTGTTACCCGGGAAATCACTCTTCAAGTCCCTGCCAGGATTCAACTGCGCCCATCCCCAGCCACACGACCCGGTAATCAACCCGCCGCCATCCGCCACGAATTTCGCCACGGCCTCGATATCCTTGTCGGCAAAACTGTGCGCGTCCGACACCAGCACT
>CAZAAF010000443.1:0-4480 GCA_964482575.1 uncultured Verrucomicrobiota bacterium
GCATTTGAGTCGTCACGTCCTGCATGACGCTGGCAAAAGCATCGGTGTAGTCCGCGGAGCGATGCCCATTGAGCATGGAGGAGATCCGCACACCCGTCGAACAGGCGTTGAGATCGTCACTAGTGAGGATAATCCAGGGAGTCATGTGGCAATATGGAGTGTTGGTTCGCGGGAGGGCGTTGTGCCTTGGCAGCAAGGCATTTCCGCAAGACATCATTCACCGGTTCATTGGGTTCGATCTCGAGTTGCAGAACCTCCCGCCCTTGCCGGCGGCGCGCAGGAAGACTTGCAGGCTGCGCGTCGCCGGTGCAGGTGGGTGGCAGCGTTACACGTCGTTGGTGACGGCGTTCTTGATCAGGAAGCACGAGTCCTGATTGGTCAGATCACACGTCGACAATGACCGACGATGTCCTGTACAGCACCCCAAAGGCCGCCATGCTCCTGTCCGGGCAGAATGGCGTTGCTCTGGACGAACACAGGTGCGTGGCCGAACAAGGCACCGTAAGCGGTGAGCGCGGTGCCCGCGTAGGGTGCGACGGTGGAGAGCGGTGCAGACTCGACGCGACAGAGGCCGAAGTCCCGCCCCCAGACGCGCTGGTAATTGGCGGCTTCACCTGGTGCCGCGAAGTTGCCGCGTTGCTCGCTCACGACGACTTGTTGCAGACCAAACAGCTTGGCGACCTCAGCCTCGTTTGCGATGCCTTTGACGGCCTGACGATCGCCGAGCACGGCCTTGATGGCGCTGATGATCTTCGGGTGCCGTCGCAACGGCAACCAGACCGCCAGCCCCATCCAGGCCGTGTCCGGCTTGATGAGCGACTTGGCCATCGCCGACTGGATCACGGCAACGACATCCACGTTGGGATCGTCGAGCTTGTAGCCGGAACAACCCTGTGCACTGGCGTCCACGGCGTTGCCGGTTTTGTAATTGCTCATCGTCGTGAAGAGCGTGTTGGTCTCGACTTCGTGCGAGAACCAGAACGTGTCCACGAGCGCCCTGGCCTTGGCCATGCGGGTATCCATCGGCACTTGCAGTACGCCGCCCGGCTGAGCCTGCGTCAATCGGGCCACGTCGTTGGGATGGATGAGCCGTCGTCCATAGTCGCTCAACACGGCTGTGTCGGTTTTGAACGCGAAGTCCGCCACCGGGATATTGCCCCGGCGATTGATCTTCAGATCGGCCACGCGGAGGTATTCCGCTGGATCGAATTTCCACCAGTTGAAGGTCAGGTCGGCGATAATCTGGGCTGGCACCATTGGTGCAAGGGTGCGACCGATGAACTCCGGCGGGTAAACTCCGGCGACGAACGTCGTCAACTGGGCATTGAGTATGAGTTGGGTTGGATCCATATGTGTTACTTTCTTTTTTTGAGGTTGGGGTTCACTCGTTACTACGCTGATTTCACGTAGTACCGGCCTTGCGCGGCGCGGCACCTGAGGATGGCGCCGGCACCGCCGGATTGGAGCGCTTGCGCGCCGAAATAGTCGCCATCACTGGCGGCCACGGCGGCACCGTTGGTGTCGGAGGTGATGAACTGGAATTCCGTGATGTTGCCTCCGGCGATCAGGAAGACTTCGCGATCACTTGCGTCGGTAACAATGCATACGGTCTTGCCCGCGGTTGTTTGGAGGTCTGTGTCGGGGATTTCACCGAAGACCGGGAAGCAGGGAACGCTTCCATCGGTGGCCGGTACAATGTGACCATCCATCGTGCCACGCTTGGCAAAACGGCAACATTTGACGGGTGTTTGAACGGTTCGACTCCACATGATTCAATTCCTTTCGATGGAGGATTCCGGCGCAGAGACGCGAAGGGACACGGTGTTTGTGGAAGCGGTGTGCTCCTCCGCGCTTTCCGTGCCCCTGCGTTGAAATCCTCGTATCATTTTTTGTTCTTGTTTCTGGGTGTGAGGTTTCTGGTCTTCAGGGCTTCTCCGTCATTTGGAACAACTCGGGTTGTTCCTGCATGAGACGCGTAAGCCCCAATGATCGGGCGCGAAGCATGTCCCCAATGGCCATCTTCGAGAGTTCACTGTCGCGTGCGATCAACTCCTTCAGCGGCATCTCCCACGCGTCGGCGGTGGGCCCGACGCCGTTCGCGTTTCGCGTGGTTCCGGCGGGTTGCACAACCGTTCCGATGGGGACGGTGGGCGGTTTGGCGACCAGGACCTTGAATTCCTCGTCGCGGGTGCTGCCGGTCAGGCGGGCCATGGTGATCTCCTTTTCCGCCGGGCTGATGATGCCGGCCTTGACGGCGATTTCCGCGATGGCGGCGGCGTGGTCCTGCAATGCGATGGCGTTGACGGGTGCGGCCTTTGCGGTGAGCGCGGCCACGCTGGTTTGATGTTGCTCGAACGCGGCGATCAACCCGGCCTCCGTGGTGCTTTCCGGGTCGAGTTGCCACGCTGCGCAGAGCCTGGCTTTCAGTTCTTTCATGGGTTCTCCTGTTGGCGCAGCGGTTGATGGTTCGCCGTCGTCCAGAGCTGCGCTGATCCGGGCCACGTCGTTGGGGTCTGCCGCCACGAGCGAGGCCGAGATCTCCGCTGTGGCCGAAAGCAATGCCTCCGCGCCAAACAACCCGCGGTTTACAAAACCGCCGCAATTGGCGTAGAGGCCCGCCGCCTCTCCCGTTTCCGGGTCGATGGGAACGTGAGGCGAAAAGGACTGATATTCGGGCGGTTCTCCCCCCGTGCGCTCAACGGCGTTCGCCGTGAGCCGCGTCAGGCCCACAACGCCGAAGCCATTGTGCCATGCAAAGCGCAAGGGTGCGCCGCTGGCTTCCTTGTCTTCGTGGGCATAGTCGATATAGGGTTTTACGCCGGGGTCGGACATCATCTTGCAGCGTGCGGCCTCCATGCGTTGGGCCGAGAGCGGCGATGGATGAACGCGCAGTTCATACGAGGAACCGTCTGGAGAGGTTTGCGGTACGTGTCGATCGCCTTTGGGCACATAGACCAACCAACGGGTGCGCGCATCCGCTCCCGGGAGCGTGGCGGTGATTGGCGTGCCCGCGAACGCGGTGAGAGGGGTTGCTGTCGCCTTGGAAAAACCGTCGCCTGGAATGGGATGGTTCAAATGGAGGCACGGACGATGATTCATACAGCCTTTCGTTGGAGCAAGAGGAAGAGGGCACGCTTGTAGAAACGCTCGGTTTGGAGAAGCCGGGACCGCATGGAACTGACCGAGACGCTGTGTTGAACATTGACAGTAGTCATGTGAGTGCGCGGTTCAGTGTGGTGTTGCTACTTTGCGCTTTCATTCATCCGGGTTGCCCGGCCGAGAAGGTCCGCCAGCGTGAATATCTTTTCTTTCACGCCAACGAGCTGTTCTGGATCGATCCCGGTGACGATGGTTTGGAGTTGTGTTCGCGTATCGTGTGCATCGTTGTTGTGTGCGATCAACTCCCTGACCGGCGTGGCGAGCCGGTCGAACACATCGGCGTTCCGCCCTTCACGAAGGACCTGTTGGCGGGCAGTCGCGAGTGCATTTTCGGCTTGTTGACGGGTAATGATGAAGATGTTGTCTTGCATGCCGGCGGCGAGACGTTGGGCGTGGGGGGAGGGGTGCGGAGCGTTGGGGGTGCCTGCACTGGAGCGAACGTGAGGGTCGCGGCTACTGTTCGCGTCCTTTGCTCCTGCCGTCGGAATCCCTACGCTCCGCACGCCTCGCCCCGCGCCTTCCATGATCTCGAGCACTGGCTCCGTGATCGCAGGGCGCGGGATGTCAAACTCCTCATGCGCCCAACGCTCCGGGATTTGCACGCCGATGCCCACCAGCACTTTCAAAATGTCTGCAAGCGCGGCGAGATCCTTGCGGCTTGCGCCGGCTAATTCCAATTTCGGGTTATCGTCCGGTTCGGCAAAGTTGAATTCCATCAGCCAGCGCATGGCGGAGTTATTCAACGCATCGCAAAAACACATCGCCGTCCAGTCCACCATCTCATCGGTTTCCCCAACATGAACTTCGCCCAGTGCGCGGGCGCCTTTCTCGCCCGCCTCGGTTCCCAGCGTGCTGCCAAGGAAAAGTTGGAGCGCTAGGTTGGAGTAATAGGGGATGATGGCTTCCTGGGGCGGACCGCCGGTGCCAGCCGCGGCGCGCTCAACGTGAATGTCCGTGCCTTCGGGGAATACGCCCGCCTTGACGGCAATGCGCGACAGGTGGAGCAGGATCTTGTTGATTTCATCCTGGCTCGCGCTGCCTTTTCCATCTGTTCCCATTCGATGAAATGCCCATGCAATGTCCACGCCGAATGTCTCTGCCAGACTCGACCAGTCTTTCATGGCGAACAGGACGATCATGAACGCCCACGCCATGGGGCGCAGGAGTGCGCCGCGTGCCGCGTGGCCGCTCTTGCTGAAGTGCTCGAACAGCACAAACTTCTTGTCCGGGATGGCGATGGGGCTGTGGAAGAGCAGATTTGGGGTGATTTGCAGGTCCGGTGCGTCCGGCCCATAGGCGAGGTGTCGGTAATTCACCCATG
>CAZAAF010000444.1:0-2993 GCA_964482575.1 uncultured Verrucomicrobiota bacterium
TAGGCCGGAGACTTGTCACGTTCCACGTGAACCGGCCAACGCCGGGCTGAGTGATAGCCACCCCGTTGGGGTGGCCAGATTCAAAATGTCGCTCGTCTGCCTTCTGTCTCTTGACCACTGGCCACCGACTCCATGCTTTCCTTGTCGTGCGGGGACCGCTATGCTGCGCGGTCATGAAATCCTTCTTCTTCTCCCTCGCCATGAGTGCCACCGTTCTCAGCCTTCAGACGATTCCCGCCCAAGCCGGTTCCTACGAAGGCCCGACGGGTTTGCAATTGTACAGCCTGCGCGCGGATTTTACCAAGGACATCCCCGGCACGCTGAAGTTCATTCGCGACCTGGGTTTCCACGAGGTGGAATTGGGCGATACCCGCAAGACCTACAAACAGGAACCGGCGGAGTTCAAGAAACTGCTCGCCGCCAACGGCCTCACGCCCAAGGCCTTCATGGTGCCGTTCGAGCGGTTCCGGGATGACGTGGAGAGCGTCGCCGCCGATGCCAAGGCCCTCGATGTGAAGTTTGCCGGTTGCGCCTGGATTCCGCACAAGGGCCCGTGGGACGAGGCGCAGTGCCGCGCCGCTGCCGCTGTTTTCAACAAGGCCGGCGAGGCGCTCGCCAAGCACGGCATCACGTTGTTCTACCACTGCCACGGCTACGAGTTCGTGCCCTTCAAGGACGGCACCCTGTTCGACCTGCTGATGACCGAGACCAACCCAAAATTTGTCAGCTTCGAAATGGACGTTATGTGGGTCGTCTTCCCCGGCCAGGACCCGGTGAAACTCTTTGAGAAGTACGGCAAGCGTTGGAAGCTGGTCCATCTCAAGGACCTCAAGAAGGGCGTCAAGACCGGCGAGTTGACCGCGCATACCGACCTGACCAACGACGTGGCCATCGGCAGCGGCCAGGTGGACTATCCCGCCGTCCTCAAGGCCGCGAAAAAGGCGGGCGTGAAGCATTACTTCATCGAGGACGAGTCCCCGACCGTGCGCGAGCAGTTGCCCCAGAGCTTGGAGTACCTCAAGCACGTGAAGTGGTAGGTCGCGGCAAAAGCCGTTTCCTATTAGCCCGCCCGCGCGGCGGTGAGTGCCTGACGGGTTCGTTCCCGGATGGCGGGCAGACGATCGGTGACAGCGGCAAAGGCGGCTTCGACCGCGCTCTTGCGGCTGGCTGTTTTGAGGATGGCCTGCATCTCCGATCGAATCACGAGAAACGGGCCGTAATCGTCCCGTTGGAGGATTTCGCACAGGCGATCCATCGCATCGCCCAAGCGCGACGCGTTTCCCCGGGTGCCCGGTTGCCGGGACAGGTCAATGGCGCCTCCCTCGCGACGAACGCCGTCGGTTTCCTCGGGGCCGGCGAAGTTGTGCATCGCGAATAGGAACTTCTTGAGCCAACTGGCCTCGGCGGTCGTTTCGGGGAACTCCTGCCAGCGCGACAGGTCCTTCAGCGATTCCAGCGTACGGGGCGCAATGTTGGGGAAGTACAGCTTGGACTCCAGGGGCATTGTGACGACGACCCTGCCGTTGGCGCGGGCCGCCGCCGCAATCCGCACAGGCGCGTCGTACAACGCCGCGCCAAATTCCCGGCCGATCTTCCCGAACATGTCGGAAAGGGGGCCTTCGTGAAAGGCGAGGATCAGTCCTTCGTCGCCGATCGAATCCAGGACGCGGGTGATCAGCGTCTGCACCTGTGCGTTGACCTCGGCATCGCTGCGTTGCCGGCCGCTGAAGTCGTTCTTGGCGTGATATACGAAGTGCGACAGCAGCGCGAAATCGCAGGCTTCCGCCGCCATCGGCGCGCCACCGAAAGCGTCCGCCGTCCGCAATTCCGCGACCGTCACCGGGACCGTCTGCACGGCCTCCAAGGCGCGGCGGGCGAGGGGAAGAAGCTCCGACTGATAGTCCGAACCATGGAGAATGAATCCCGCGGCATGTGCCTTGCCGATGGCTTGGGCGAAGCGGGTAGTGGACGATCCATCGCCGATGCCCGGTTCCAGCCAGTGCAGTGGGCGCGGCCCTCCAAAGACGACACCCTGCCGGGCCAGCGCCGTGGCCAGCTCCTGCAGGTACAGGCTCATCATGTGTTTTTCTTCGTTGGCGTCCGGAGTCAAAAAACCACCGGGACCCAGAAAACACTCGTCGTAGTCAAACCGGCCAAGCTGGTAGGGCTTCATGCGACACATTTCGTTGGAGTTGCCGTGGGTGCGCCCGCTCTCACGCGCCGAACACCTTGCGGATGAACTCCCAGCTGCGACGGTGGTTCTCCACGATGTCGCGGGTGATCTGGGTTTTGCCCTCGATGGCCAGTTCGACCGTGAAGATCCGGGCAAGATTGTGCTCGGTGGCGTAGCGGGCGATGGCCGTGTAATCAATGTCGCCCGTGTCGAGGTCCTCCCACCAGACACCGTCGCGGCTCTGGCGGATGTGCCAGGAGACTACGCGCGGGCCGTATTCGCGGAGGGCGTCCATCGGTTGGATGCCGCCTTTCCACACCCAATGCACGTCGTAGCAGAAACCGACCACGGCGGGATCGGTGTTGCGGAAGTTGTAGTGGAACTCGCGTGCGTGATTGGCCATCTCCGGCATGTGATGATGCACACCGAGCTTCAGTCCGAGGTCGTTCAATCCCTGGCCGAACTCCTTGAGCGCGGCGACCTGCGTCTTGAGTTCGTCGTCGGTCTTCTCGCGACCGATGGGCGCCACGTTGCAACTGATTACCTGGAATCCGCACGTCTTGGCGACCTTCGCCGAGGCCAGCAACTGGGCCACCGTGTCTTTGGCCTTGTCGACTTCGTGGAGCCGCGGGCCACAGTAGAGGCTGACGGGTTGCAGCCCCTTCGATTTCATCTGCTCGGCCAGCTGCAAAAAATTCGCAGATTTTGATCACCGTAGAAGGGGAAGATGCTCTGGAAACGATGGACAACCTCGTCAATGCATTTGAAACAGGTTTTGGAGAGCTCACCCGATGAGAACAAAACAGAGATATGAAATCCG
>CAZAAF010000444.1:3003-4477 GCA_964482575.1 uncultured Verrucomicrobiota bacterium
CGGCCAGCTTGCCGACGCTGTCCGGATGGATAAAATCCATCCCGGGCTCGATATAGTCATAGCCGAGGTCGCGCAACACCGACATGGTCCCGGCCATGTCGAACGGCTTCTTGTCGCGCTTGGCGTACTGGGTCCAGCCGAAGGAGTTGGAACCGACCAGCGATTTGGGTTTCTCGTCCGCGGACGCAAGCGGCGGCAGCAGCCCGAGCAGGGCCAGTGAGCCGGTCTGATGGATGAACTCACGCCGCGTGGAACGCGGCGCCGGGGAAGAGGAGGTCGGGCGACGATTCATGTCGTCATTCAAGCCGGTTGCATCGACTGGAGCGACAAAAAAATGAGGATATGGCCTTCGAAGTGGGTGTCCCGGCTTCAGTCGGCTGATGCAATCGAGACTGCTATTTTCGCCGGAAGGCGGGATACCAACGGGGGTGACCCATGCGTGCCGCGTTCCGGATGGCTCGGGCACGGCTCAGATCAGGATGCCGGCGACGCAGGCGACCATGCAGGTGGTGAGGGTGCCGCCGATGAGCGCGCGCACGGCGATATGCGAAAGGTCGCTCCGGCGCTCGGGGGCGAGGCAACTGTAGCCGCCAATAGTGATGCCGACGCTGCCGAAGTTCGCGAAACCGCACAGCGCATAGGAGGCGATGAGCCGGCCGCGCTCGGTCAGCCACGAGGCATCCTGCGCGAGTTGCTGGCTCATGTGGGTGTACGCCACGAATTCATTCAGGGCCAGTTTCTGCCCCAGCAGGCTCCCGACGCGGGTGACATCGTGCATCGGCACGCCCATGCGCCATGCCAGCGGCGCAAACATCCATCCGAAGACTTGCTGGAGGCTCAGCGGCGTGTGGAACACATGCGTCCCGACCCAGCCCAGCCCCCAGTTCACCATCGCCACCATGGCCAGGAACACGATGAGCATGGCCCCGATGTTGAGGGCGAGTTTCAGGCCGTCGGCCGTGCCGGCGGCCAGCGCGTCCACGATGTTGACACTGAGGGGCGGAATCTCGATATGCGTGTTGCCAAGCGTCTCGGGTTTCTGGGTTTCCGGAAGCATGAGCTTGGCGATGACCATCGAGGCCGGGGCGCACATCACGCTGCAGGCGATCAAGTGGCCCGCAATGCCCGGCACGTAAGGGCTGAGCATGCCCACATACGCGATGAGCACGCCGCCCGCCGTCGTGGCCAGGCCGGCGGTCATGCAGGCCATCAGTTCCGACAACGTCATTTTGGACAGGTAGGGTTTGATCACCAGGGGCGCCTCGGTCATGCCCACAAAGATGTCGGCTGCGGTGGAGAAGCTCTCCGCGCCGCTGGTGTTCATGCAGCGGACCATCAACTTCGCCGCCTTTTGGATCACCCAGGGCATCAGGCCGATGTGGTAGAGCAGTCCCATGAGCGCCGCGAAGAAGATGATCGCCGGCGCGGCTGAACGCCATCAGCTTGTCCACGGCGTAGTTGGCCAGTTGGAAGA
>CAZAAF010000445.1:0-4447 GCA_964482575.1 uncultured Verrucomicrobiota bacterium
TTGCAGGAGGTCCGTATCGGACCGCAATCCCAGGGCGGATAGAAACGCCAGGGCTGCGAGTAATTGTTTGAGACTGAACACGCCGCCCCGGCGTGCATCGGGGACGATTTCCTGAAGCCGCGTATCCGCCGGCACGGATGCCATGCCCGCCATCGCCCCCACGCTCATGACCGCCAGCGCCGCCAGCCACGGCGATGACGACAACGTGATGGCGGCGATACCACACCCCATCGCCATCAACGCCAGATAAGGCAGCGCTCTCAAATGCCGTATCGCCGGCACCTGGCTCGCCAGGAACAGGCCCAGCGCCATGCCCAGTCCGCCGGCGGCAATCAGCAACCCCACCCCGAACGCCGCCAGTCCCAGTTGGCGGGTGGCGAACGCCAGCAACTCCACCAGCAACAGGCCGCCCACCAGCGCGAACACCCCGCCCGACAGTACCAGTGGCAGCGCTTCGCGATGCGACAGTGTGTAGTCCACGCCCGCCTTGATGTCGCGGAGCGTCGAATGTGGAGCGACAGGCATCGGCGCCTCTTCGCCATCACGTTTTCCACTTCCCGTTTCCCGCTCCCCGCTCCCCGCTCCACGTTCCATGTCTTTTACCGGCCGCAGACTGCGCGAAATCAGGGCGATCAACACGCCGCTGAACAGGAACGTGAAGCCATCCAACACAAAACACGGATTGGGGCCGAGCACCTGCACGGCATAGCCCGCGAGGGGAATCGCCAGCAGCCCGGCCACCGCGCCGCTGGAGTTGGAGAGCGAGTTGGCCGCCATCAGCAACCGCGACTCCGCGATCCGCGGCATGGCCGCCAGTCGCGCCGGTCCGTGGAACGTCGCCAGCGTGCCCATCACGAACACCACCCCATACAGCGCGTGCACCGACGGATCCCACTGGCGGATCAACGGAATTGCAAAGGCAAAGCCGGCCCGCAGGAAGTCCGCCGCCACCATGGTCAGCTTGCGGCTCCAGCGGTCCGTCCACGCCACCGCAAGCAGGCTGAAGAGTAGCACCGGCAGCGTCACAAAGAACATCAGCCGTGCGGTTTCCGTTTCTTGCGCCGTGCTGTGCATCTGGAGAATCACCCCGAGCAGCGCCATCTGGTGCAGGCGGTCGCCGATGCCGCTGCCGAGCTGGCCGATGTAGAGCTTGAGAAAGTCGCGATTCCGCAGAATTGCGCCAAATGTCTGTTCCGATGCCATCGTCGGGGACATTCTAGCCCGAGGGAACCGCCGGAGCGAAGCGCCAAAATGTGCTCATCCCCTAAAATTACCCGTTGAAATGGCGGCGCAGCCTGCTATTGTTGGCCGCTCTTGGGTGCGCCCGTAGCTCAGTGGATTAGAGCATCTGACTACGGATCAGAGGGTCGAAGGTTCAAGTCCTTCCGGGCGCACCAGTTTATTTGGTGCCAGCAGCGACTGCTGCTTGTTTATCCGGGGTGCGAGGCGATTAGCGGCGGTGTTGAACGCCTCTGTTGCGGTAACGGCGGACACTCGATTTGGACTCCACGAAACGACAAGAAGGTTTTCTCACACTCCACTTTAGCCTGGGAACCGCCCTGGTTGGCATCGCGGTTCTGACCGCGGTGATGCTGGGGCTCATCACATTTTACAGCGTCCAGTCCTTCGTGCGGCAGGGGGTGCGGGATCGGCTGGCCGACGCCGTGGGAATTGCCGCGTTGAAGGTGGATGGCGACCTGCACGCCACATTGCGCAACGCCGGCGATGAACAGACCGGGACCTATCGCGCGATCCTGAAACAATTGCGTTCGATCCGTGACACGGCCAAGGACATCCGTTTCGTGTACACGACGCGCATAGACTCCCGCGGCACGATCACGTTCGTGGTGGACTGTGAGGAAAATCCGCAGTCGGTTTCCCATGTTGGGGATGTGTACCCGGAGGCTTCGCCGCGGATGCGCGCGGCGTTCCGGCCGCCGTATGGTGTGAGCGTGGAGGAACAGTTCGTGAAGGACCGATGGGGGACCTTTCTCTCCGGTTACGCCCCGATTTATCGGAAGAACGGTGAACTCGAAGCTTTGTTGGGCATCGATATCACGGCGGAAAAGGTCCTTGCTTATGAGCGGCGTTATTTGCTGACCATCCTGCTCGTATGCACAGCCGTTTGTATTCCGGCGGTGATTCTCGGGACCATCCTGGCACGGCGCATCAGCAAGCCCTTGAAGCTGCTCGAAGCGGACATGTCTCGGATTCAGTCCTTCGACCTCGGCGGTAGCCCGTTGATCCGGTCCCGGATCGTGGAAGTGATCCGGATGAAGAACGCCCTTGAGAGCATGAAGAGCGGTCTGCGTTCCTTCAGGAAATACGTGCCGGCGGACTTGGTTGCTGAATTGATCCGGTTGCGGAAGGAAGCCGTGCTCGGTGCCCAGAAACGTGAACTCAGCGTCTTTTTTTCGGACATCGCGGGGTTCACGTCCATCGCCGAGGGCCTCTCCCCCGAACAACTCGCCCAAAACATGGGCGTCTATTTTGAATCCATGTCAGGTGCGGTGTTGGATCAGCGGGGAACCGTGGACAAATACATCGGCGATGCCATCATGGCTTTCTGGGGTGCGCCGGTTCCTCTGGGCAATCATGCGGAACTGGCCTGCCGCGCCGCCTTGGAATGCCAGCGGCGCGCGGACCGCGTGTCCGCCGGTCTGGTCGCGGCGGGCTTTCCACCGTTTGTCACGCGCATCGGCGTCAACACCGGCGAGGCGATCGTCGGCAACATGGGGTATCAGGAAAGGCTGAGCTACACGGCCATCGGTGACGCGGTCAACCTGGCCAGCCGTCTGGAAGGCTTGAACAAGTATTATGGTACGCGAATTCTCATTGCTGAAGCCACTTACGACAAGGTCCGGGAAATGTTCCTGGCGCGTCCCGTGGACCGGGTGGCTGTGAAAGGCAAGAGCGTCGGCACGCGAATCTACGAGTTGCTCGTTGAGAGAGACCGCGCCGGGCAGGAGACGTTGGCTTTTGCAGCGGCCTGTGAAGAGGGAATGGCGTGTTATCTGCGTCGTGATTGGTCCAGGGCGCAGGCGTGCTTCCAATCGGCGCTTCGAATGAAGCCGGCCGACCTGCCGGCGCAGATGCTCCTGGATCGTTGTGCGACATTTGCGCTGACGCCACCCCCGCCGGACTGGACCGGCATCACGGTCTTGCACGAGAAGTAAGCGGCAGGAAAAAGCCGTCCTTAGGGAAAGACAGGGAAAGCCGTTTGGTTCACACTATCCGCATGGAAGGTGTGGCCGCGTTCGCTTGCGCTTTGGACTGTCAATTTCCGGCCGGATGCATAGACTCTTCCGTCGTCCAAGGAACAAGGAATACGGCATGCGAAAGTCGCCACACATCGGATGCGCGCAAGCCCGATTAGCAACGCCAAGGCACTGGCCGGGCGGACAAGCGAATGCCAGACACCAGGCAACGGCTGTAGGACCAACCTCTTGTTTTTTACGTCCAAAAAAGGTTGTCTTCACCCGGAAAATCGCGCCGTTCTACGTCCAAATCACCGCCAATCTGCACCAAACCCGCACGCTCACCACTCTACGCGACACGCTGCTGCCGAAGTTGCTGAGCGGGGAGCAGAGCACGCAAACATAGAGGTTGCACAATGAGTCAGGGGCTTATCAGCATTAAGACTCGACAGGTGTTCCGAGAGTGTCTGGTCGGATGGGTTCTTCGGGAAATCACAGACGAGTTTGACGCTGCCAGGGTTGATTGCGACTTGTCGTTTCGCCCGTCAGTGAGTGGGCAACGTCGTACCCTTGTAGAACAATATTATCACACCGTGGATTGGGATAATCCCACTGAAGTAAAAAAGGTGCTCCAGGTTTTTGAGAATGTGCTTGGACGAACTGAAAAGCAGATTGCTGATCCTTCATTTCCTTCAGACTGGCGTGTGCAAAAAAAGAAAGAACTTGAGAGCCTAATTCACTATTTGCAGAAGGATGGTTGTCAGTGGGCTGGAGGCCAAATCGTATCGGGGACTAGCATTCCTTCATTAGCTAACATCAAGGACGCAACTGCGATTTTTGATGCAAAATACATGGTAGATCAAATTTGTCGAATGGAGTCTTCTGTGGAGTCGGATCCGGGCTTGGCAATTGGCACTGCTAAGGAGCTCATCGAAACCTGCTGCAAAACTATTTTGGCCGAACGTGGCAAGTTTGTGTCTGGCACTCCTGAAGTGTCGACTCTGACAAAAGAGACATTGAAAGAGTTGAAGCTTGTTCCTGAGGGGATTCCTGAAGCCGCACGTGGAGCCGATGTCATCAAGCGTCTCTTGAGCAATCTTGGAACTATTGGCAACGGTTTGGCGGAACTGCGAGGTCTTTACGGAACCGGTCACGGGAAATACGGAAAAACTCAAGGGTTGAGTCCTCGGCACGCAAAACTCGCTGTCGGAGCGGCTGCAACGCTTGCAACATTCCTTTTCGAGACGCAC
>CAZAAF010000446.1:0-4430 GCA_964482575.1 uncultured Verrucomicrobiota bacterium
CATCAAGAAGCTGCTGGCGGATCGCGGGCTGGAAATCAGTTCCCTGTCGAACTTCCTGAACCCGCTGGCTCCCGGAAAGACCGAGGAGGTTCAGAACATCGTCAAGAAGGTGATTGATGCCGCGGTGTTGCTGGGCGTGCCGACCGTTTGCCTGAACACCGGCATCCCGCCAGAGAAGAGCAACAAGATCCAGGTGATCAAGAAAGTGCTCCCCAAGGTGTTCCGCCCGATGGTGGATCACGCCAAGGACAAGGGCATCAAGGTGGCGATTGAAAACTGGTTCATGACCTGCCTGCAGGGATTGGACACGTTTGACGCCCTGTTTGAAGCCATTCCCGACGAGCATTTCGGGTTGAATTACGATCCCTCGCACCTGGTTCACCAGCAATGTGACTATCGGGTGCCGGTGGCGAAGTTCAGCAAGCGCATCTTCCACACGCACGCCAAGGACTGCCTGGTGGATGTCCAAAAGCGGAGTTACGTGGGCGTGCTGGGAACGGGCTGGTGGCGGTACGTCATCCCCGGCTACGGCGACATCCAGTGGGGCGAATACATCAGCCTGCTGCGCGATGTCGGCTACAAGGGTGTCCTCAGCATCGAGCATGAGGACCGGACCTTCGGACCCGAGGACGGCTTCAAGCACGGCGCCCAGCACCTCAATCCGTTCTGCTGATACCGTACGCCGGTGCAGGGCGGAACAGCATCATGGCGGGCCCCGGACAGGAGATGGCTCTCCACCGGTAACCGGTGGTGCGCACCCGTGGCGCATGGTGCGAGGCCCGTATCGGGAGAGACTACTTCACGCCCTTTTCGACGAAGAAGGGCGCGTATTTCTGGTCCACGACCTTGATGTGGTTCTTCAGCCAATCCGAAAGGAAGTTCATCACAGAAATGGACAACCCCATCCGGTTGCCTTCGTAGTCCCGCTTGAACGCGACAATCTTGTTGATGAAACTCACGTGTTCACGGACATGGGCCGGAGTGTCGGGATACCCAAACTGTTTGAAGTACTTCTCTTCAACAGCGAAATGGGTTTGTGTGTATTGAAGCAGCGCATCGACGACCGGGCCGACAACCGTCCTGGCCTGTCCCTTGCTCATGGCATCGTACAGGTCATTGATCAGCTTGAACAACTGCTGATGTTGACGATCGATTCCGTCAATACCCACACTCCAAGTCCCATTCCATTCCATCAGTGGCATAAGTCATCCCTTTCTGTTTACCGGAAAGCCCACACATTCACTGGGGCATCGGCGAAACAGAGGGGGAACTTGAGCAGAAAGCGGATTTCCGCCCGCCGGTGGCACGGCGGCACTTTGCGCGATCCACCCGCCACCGTCCGCTTCAGGGCAGCGGTTTCACCTCGATGCGCTTGAACAGGACCTTGCTGCCGGGATCGTGCCCCTGGATGGCGAACGTGCCGCGGGCGATGACCCGGCCCACGTGATTCTTCGGCGGCTGGAAACCCTCCGGCTCGGTGTAATCCACACACACCTTGCCGTTGACCTTGGTGACCACATGCTTGCCCTGAACAATGACCTCCAGGATGAACCACTCATTGTCCTTCGCCGGCACCTCGTAATAATCCTTGATGTCGTAGAGGCCGGCGGTGCGCTTGGGGTCCTTGTGGCTGTTGTTGACCTGCACCTCGAAACCCTTGTTCGGCCAGCCGACCTCCTGAAACTCGGTGTGGAAATAGACACCGGAGTTGGCGTGCGGGAACGTCATAACCTCGGCCCGCAGGTGGAAATTCTTGAAGTCTTGGTTGCAGGCAGGGCCGGCGTAGAACAGGTGGGACCGCGGCCCGT
Source organism: uncultured Verrucomicrobiota bacterium (assembly GCA_964482575.1). Classification (GTDB taxonomy): domain Bacteria; phylum Verrucomicrobiota; class Verrucomicrobiia; order CAIQCK01; family CAIQCK01; genus CAIQCK01. Next base: position 1,809 of record CAZAAF010000446.1, read on the forward strand.
TCACGACGAGCGCGCCCTCCTGCACACTGAACGTGCCGGGCTTGTCGCTGGCTTTCCAATCGTTGAGGTCTTTGCCGTTGAAGAGCTGGATGAACCCGTCGTTGTCGGCGGCGTGCAACGCCGTCGCGAGCAGGAGGAGGCCGGCCAGCGAAATGCTTTTCATCAATGGCCCGTCACGCTAGCGCAGAGCCCCGCGGCGGACAAGAGCAAACCTCCGGCCGTTTTGAACGCGACCGGGGCCATTGCGGGGCAAGCCCTTTCGACGACTGAAGGGGCTTGTCTCGGCGGCCAACTCAGGCTACGTTTGCCGCACGCAGTTCCGAGCGGCACTGGCGCGGCAATGAGAACGTAGTGAGCGGAGATAAAGTTATGGCGAAGAATATCGGTCGGCGTGGATTCCTGAAACATTCGCTGGCGGCGGGCGGTGCCGCGGTGGCGTTTCGCAGCTTCGAGGAAAAAGCCCTGAGCGCGGAGAGTACGGCCGGCCAGCCGGCGGCTCCCTCCGCCGCATCCGTGGCGCCCCTGGAGCTGCCGAAAGGCAAGATCAAGAACCTGGAGATCAGCCGCGTCATCTGCGGCGGCAACCTGATCGGCGGCTGGGCGCACAGCCGCGACCTGATTTACGTCTCCCCGCTCATCAAGGCGTATCACTCCGACGCCAAGATCATTGAAACATTCCATCTGGCCGAGAAGCGCGGCATCAACACGGCGCTGACCAATCCCGTCTCCAACCGCGTCATCAACCAGTACCGCAAAGAGGGCGGCAAGATGCAGTGGATCTCCGACTGCGCCGCGGGCGACCTCAAGGAAGCCATCAAGGGTTCCATCGACAACGGCGCCGACGCCGTTTATGTGCAGGGCGGCATTTGCGACAAGATGGTTCGCGACAAGAACATGAAGAAGCTCGAAGAGACCATGAGCTTCATGAAGGACCAGTTGGTCCCGTGCGGGCTCGGCGCGCACAGCCTCGAGACGGTGAAGGAATGCGTCAAGGCCGGCTTCGAACCCGACTTCTGGGTGAAGACGCTCCACAAGGACAGCTACTGGTCGGCCACGCCGGAAACCAACCGTCACAACTTCGACGAGATCACCAGTTCCGGCGACCACAACCGGTCCCACGACAACATGTGGTGCACCAACGCGCAGGAAACCGCCGCGTTCATGGCCACCATCAAGAAACCGTGGATCGCCTTCAAGACGCTGGCGGCCGGCGCCATCCATCCGCGCAACGCGTTCCAGTGGTGCTTCGAGAACGGCGCGGACATCCTGTGCGTAGGCATGTTCGATTTCCAGATCGTGGAGAACACGGAAATCGCCGCCAAGGCCCTCGCCGCGGTCCAGCAAAAGGGTCGTGCGCGGGCCTGGATGGCGTAGCGGACACCCTTTTCCCCCAGCCTTTCGCCGGGAAGCGGTTCCTACAAAGCGAACTCGCCGAGCGACCGCAGATGGTCGATCGACGCGAGCAGGTCCTTCTGGTAATCACGGATGTCGTCGGACTTGGTCGCGCCGTGGAAGGTCTCCACTTCGAAGCTGAACGGGCCGTAGAAGCCCGCCGCGTGCAGAATGTCGAAGACCCGCCGGAAGTTGACCTCCCCCAACCCCAGCCGCGGCAATGTGTGCGCGGCCCTGGTCTTACCGCGAATGATGTCCTTGAGATGCACGTGAAACACGTGGCGGGCGAGCGCCTCCAGTTCACGGGCGGCGTCATCGGCGTTGAAGGCGTCATTATAATAGAGGATGTTAGCCGTGTCGAAGTTGACGCCGAGATTCGGGTGGCTGACCTCCTTCATCGTCCGCAACGCCTCCGCCGCGTTGGCCATGATGCCGCCGTGGATTTCAAGCGCGATGCGGACGTGCTTCCGGGACCCGTACTCCGCCGCGTCGCGCAGCATGCCATACATGAAATCGCGCGCGCCCTTCTCCGCCTGTGCCGACGAAGCCCCCTCGGAGTGTGACAGCGCCTTGTGGTGGCAACCCATCACCAGCGTCCCCGCCCCCAGCCGTTGCGCGAAGTCAATGCGCCGTTGGATGATCTTTTCAATCCCGGGATAGCCGGTGAAACCAAACAGGTCCACGCTCTCGACATGGAACCCGTCGCGCGCCAGCAACGACTGCAAGTCGGGGAAACTGTATTGCCACTGGCCACCCAACGGCGCGTCCACCATCAACTCGGGCACGAGCGACTTTGGCCGGGCTTGTTCGACGGGAACCTCCACCTGGCGGATCGGCGTCTGTTTGATCTGGTCGAGACATTGGGCCAGGTCGAACCGGCCCCAGGTGAAACAGTTCAGGCTCACGGAGAACGCGTTTCGTCTGCCGTTGCCGGATGCGCGCGGTTTCTCCTCCGCGCCGAAAACCGGCCTTTGACCGGCCGCGGCCATCCCGGCGCAGGCCGTCATGAATTGCCGCCGGTTGATGGATGTCATGGTGTTGGAATTCGCTTTCATGGATGGGATGCCTCTCTTTCTATCAAGGGTCACGGGAAACCGGATGGGGATGGAAGTGGACCACGGCCCCGCCGCAAGGCGCCGGGACGGCAGCCGATGAGTTGATGGATCACCCGGGAAAAATAGGAGGTGCTGGAGTACCCGCAGCGCGCCGCCACATCCTCCACGGTGTGCC
>CAZAAF010000447.1:0-4420 GCA_964482575.1 uncultured Verrucomicrobiota bacterium
TGGAATACAACCGGCCGTTGAACGGGAATTTAAGGCGGAAACGTAGCGCCCGAAGAATAGGTTCTTCGGCTTCGGCGAGATTTTCCCTCAACGCCATGAGCGCAGCGGTTGTGCTTGCCATTACGGACTTCAATCCTTGGAGGGCATTGTACAACTTCCCCCATCATTTTGCACCAGTGAAGGACGACGGCCGGGTCGTGAACCTGAAAACCGAAGAGTACATGACAAACGCCCGCGTCCCGGATATTCTGATGCAGGTCGAAGGCCAACGGGCGAAATTATGCAGAAAGCTGTCATCCACCACCAACCTACCTACCGTGAAGCGGGCAAGACCTATCACGCGGACAGTTGCCTGCCGCTGGTGGAAGCTGTGCGCACGGGCCAGGTGCGGTTCGGTGCGTTGGCCCGTGAAGACTATCCGGGACGTCGCCTGGGCTGCGATCAATTGCCGGGCGTGCGCAGTGTCGGCTACTGGGATGCCGGGCCTGCACCGCGGTGGGGTTTGCCCTTACACCGCAACGAAGGTATCGAAATCGCGTTTCTGGCGAGCGGACAGACACCGGTGTTCGTCGAGTCCCATCGTCAGACGCTGACGCATGACCAGTTCATGATCACGCGCCCCTGGCAACCGCACCAGCTGGGCGATCCCTGCATCGGCTCCAGCAAGCTGATCTGGTTCATTCTCGATGTCGGCGTGCGCCGGCCGCACCAGACGTGGAAGTGGCCGGCGTGGATCATCCTCAATCCCGGGGACTTGGATTTCCTGACACGCTGTCTGCGGCAAAACGAACAATATGTCTGGCCTGGTTCGGAGGAGATGCGACGATGCTTTCTGGGGATCGCCCAGGCGGTGGACGAGGATCAGGACGGCAGTCGCGGTTCGCGACTGGCAGTGCTCATCAATGAGGCCCTGCTGGCGCTGCTGGAGATTTTCCGCGAGCGGAAGATCCCGTTGCGTGAATCGCTGGCGAGCGCCGAGCGGACGTTGGGGTTGTTCCTGGACGAGTTGGCCGCCTCGCTCGACCAACCATGGACGCTTGAATCCATGGCCGAAAGCTGTCACATGAAGATAACGCAGTTTGTGCATTACTTTCGCAAGCTGACGAACATGACACCGACGAAATATGTGAACCATGCGCGCATCAAGCGGGCCTGCGACCTGCTGACGCGCCAGCCTGACGCGACGATCACGGAGATCGCCTTCGCGAGCGGTTTTTCGTCGAGCCAGTACTTTGCCAACGTCTTCAGCCGGCAGATGCGCTGCACGCCGCGCGATTACCGGCGACAAACCCAAGGTCATCGTTGAATTCCCCCATCCCCACCCCCCAAGTCAACGCCCGACTGGTGCTGATCGTGCCCTGTTACAATGAGGCGCACCGGCTCAAGATCGCCGCCTGGCACGCCCACCTCGCCGAGGAACCCAACGACTGGATCGTGTTCGTGGATGACGGCAGCACCGACGGCACACTGGAGATGTTGACGGGTTTCGTGAAAACCCACCCGCGGGTGGAGGCCATTCACATGAACCGCAATCGCGGCAAAGCCGCCGCCGTGCGCTACGGCATGCTGCATGCCCTGAAGCTCTGGCCGTCCGAGTACCTTGGTTACTGGGACGCCGATCTCTCCGCGTCCTTGCGGCTGGTCCATGATTTCATGGCGGAACTCGATAGCCAACCGGAAGCGCTCGCCGCCATCGGCGTGCGCCGGCAGGACTCCAGCCACAAGGTGCATCGGCCGGCCTGGCGGCGATTCACAAGCTGGGGATTCGCGCAAGCCGCGTCGGCGACGCTCGGCATGCGGTTCCGCGACACCCAATGCGGGGCGAAAGTGTTTCGCCGTAAGGCGGCGGAGAACATCTTCCGCGAGCCGTTCCTCAGCCCGTGGCTGTTCGATGTTGAAGTGATGGCGCGGCTGATCCAATTCGTCGGGCGCAAGAACGCGCGGCGTGCGATCGCGGAAGTGCATCTGCGCGAGTGGCGGGACACGGAGAAATCCAGGTTCTTCACAAACTATGCATCGCAAGCTCCGCGCGACCTGCTGAGAATCTGGTGGCGGTATTGACCGGTCCCCGCCGCCGCGGGCAGGGCATCACCAGGCATGATTTCCGCCAGCCAGCCACCGTCCTGGCGACAGGAAACAATCGGCGCAGCCTGTCCCCCTCCGCCCTGTGATGCCAGCCGCCCGTTCGGGTCGATACCCCACAACGCATGGATGCTGGCCATGAGGTCCTGCGGATGAACGGGCCGGTCCAAAACGCTCTCACCGGTACGATCACTGGCGCCAACAACCCGGCCACCCTTGAAACCGCCACCGGCCACGACAACGCAGAAACAGTTGCCGAAATGATGCCGTCCGCCATGCCAAGGAGCTTCGCGAGCCAGACGCGGAGTGCGCCCAAATTCGCCACACCACACAACAATGGTGCTCTCCAGCAATCCGCGGTCTGCAAGATCCTGCAACAGCGTCGCGAAGCCCGAGTCCAGGATGGGCAACTGCTTGCGCATCACCGCGAAGTGTTCGACGTGGGTGTCCCAACCGCCCATCTCCACGGTAACGTGCGACACGCCGCGCTCGACCAACCGACGCGCCCGCAGACACGACTGGCCGAAATGATGCCGGCCATAACGGTCGCGCAGTGAGTCCTTTTCCCTTGAGAGGTCAAAGGCTTCCCGCCGGTCGTCCGGAAAGACACTATAGCCACAGACATTGTCGTTGTTCGGACCGCCAGGAAATCCGGCTTTGAAGCACTCGTCCGGCGAAGGAACCTGCGTCACACAAGACGACTGTCCGTCAAAGCGGCCCGCTTCGTTCTGTTTTGACGCCGTCATCACACCGGTCAGCATCTCGCGAACGCCCGCGTCATGGCTGTTATAGGTATGGGTCACGCTGCGGAGAATGGCATACTTGTCCGCCTGCGCCGCCATCAACGGCAACCATTCGCCGATGCGAATGCCCTTGACGTTGGTTTCTATTGGATGCCGGAACGGGCCGCTGAAATCCACACCAGCTTCCGGTTTGGGGTCGAACGTATCCGTCTGCGCCGGGCCGCCGCTCATCCAAAGCCGGATGACGGCTTTCGCGCGACCGGAGGCCGATCTGATGGCGCCCTTGGCCTCCGGCCCATGCCAGCCCGCCAAACCCAGTCCCGTCATACCCAGGCTACCGGCCCGGATGAAATCGCGGCGGTTCATATGGCCGCCGGGCGCTGTCATTCCGTGACTTCGAATGCTCATGTCATCGTTCTCAAGCCTCCGTATCGGACGCCATCTTACCCTGCCGTTCCCGAAGACAAAACGGTTTTTCCGGGCCCAAGGAACAACCGGTCATGCACCCGCAATCGCCTGTGGACTTTGCGGTCCAACTCCATTACAAACCCACAAGAATGTATCCAGTCCGCCAGTGAAGACAGGCGGTCTTGGGGAACCAGGAGCCGATGAAAACAAACGATGCCAATCTGCGCGAGCAGTACGAACGGTTGCAGGCATTGCACACCGTCACCGCCGCGCTGAACACCACGCTCGACCCGCGTCAGGTGGTCCAGCTCGTGCTCCAAGAGGCTGTGCGGGTAACCCAAGCCGACAGCGGTTCCCTGGTAATCGTCAACCCAGATACCGGCCGGCTGGACATCGAAGCCTCCCTGGGCCTGGATCCCAAAATCATGGAGGTGAAGCTCCGGCTGGGCGAAGGCATCACCGGCTGGGTGGCCGAACACGGGCGACCTTTGCGTGTGGGCGACGTAACGCGCGAGCGACGCTACGTAGCGGTACGCGAAGATGTGCGCAGTGAGCTGGCTGTCCCGCTGGAGTTTGAGGGCCAGGTGCAAGGCGTCCTGAACGTGGATTGCGACCGGCTCAACGCATTTAGCGACGACGACGAGGAACTGTTGGTGGCGCTGGCCGCGCAGGCCGGTCGTGTGTTGCACAATGCCTGGCTCATCCGCCAGCTCCGCCAGCGCGCGGCACAGCTTGAAACCATTATCACCATCGGCAAGGACATCCTGTTGCCGCTCACGCTGGAGGAAGTGCTCCGGCACATCGTGCGCGAGGCGCGGCGGTTGATGCGGGCGCGGCTCTGCTCGGCGTTGTTGCTGACCCCGGATCGGGAGGAGTTGGAATTGAAAGCCAGCGACGGCGCCGGCGAAGACTACGTGCGCCGGCCCAATCTGAAAGTGGACGACTGCCTTGTGGGCGTCGTGGTCCGTCACAACCGCCCCCTCACCGTGCGCAACGTCCAGTAGAGTGACCAGTATCAACACACGGAGCTGGCGCGCAAGGAGGGACTGGTCTCGCTGTTGAGCGTGCCCCTGGCCTCGGGCGACGAGGCCATCGGCGTGCTGTCGGTGTACACCCATGAGCCCCCCCGGTTCTCCAATGACGCAATCCTGCTGCTGACCGCGCTGGCCGGGCTCAGCGCCGTGGCC
>CAZAAF010000448.1:0-1006 GCA_964482575.1 uncultured Verrucomicrobiota bacterium
CATGCGCGAGCCGCCGCGGAGGTTGGCCCGCTCGAGGTAGTCATTGTCGCCGCCCGCGTAGACGGTGAAAATCCAGAGCCGGTCCCGCACGGTGGTGCGCCGGGCCTTGTCGTGCGGGCGGGCGTCCGGGGTGTCCGCCGCCAGGGCGGTTGTGGCGAGCGCGGTCAATCCGGTGGCGGCGGCGCCGAGCATGGCGCGCCGTGAAAACTCCCTCGGGGATGCATTCATGTTCGTCCTTGTTGCCTTCCAAGTTGGCCGGGACACCGCGGGTCAGGAGTCGCCGTCTTCGGACTCGTCTTCCACGGCTTGCTGGCGATCCGGCGGGCGGTCACCCGGTTTCTTTTCCGCGGTGACGTCGCACAACACGCCCTCGGTGGTGATCAAACGGTCCCCGTCATACACGGGCATCCACCGGTCTTCGATGCACTTCAGTTTTCCGTCCTTGCAGCGCCACCATTCCTCGTCACAGAACCCTGTGTTCTGGACGGGATGGACCTTCAATTCGTTCCAGCGCGTTTTCTGGCCGCCAAAATCGCCCTGTTCAATGACCTTGCTGAGAAACGCAACGCGGCCCCCCATCTGCTGGATGTCGTCCGGCGTGTAGCCCAGCAGCTTCTCGATCGAGGGACTCAGGTAATGAAATTCCCGGCTCTCGACGTCCACGCTGTAGAGCACGCCTTCGACGTTGGCGGCAATCTTGCGGAGCCGTTCTTCGGTGTGGCGCAACGTCTCCTCGAGCTGGCGGCCTTTGGCGGTTTGCTGCTGCAGTTCGACGGTGCGTTGATGGAGGAGGGCCTCCGCTTCGCGGTGGGCTTTGCGCATGGCGTCCTGCATCCGTTTGCGGAGCCGGGCCTCGTGATCCCGCTGCAGCCGCGCGCCCAGGATCGGCGCGATGCAACTCGCCACATCCTCCAGGACATGGACATCGTTGCGACCGTACTCCGTCTCCTTGTTGGCCACCCAGAAAAGCCCGATGACCTCGCCAAGATAGAGGATGGGGACGGCG
>CAZAAF010000448.1:1016-1875 GCA_964482575.1 uncultured Verrucomicrobiota bacterium
CGAAGGACTTCCACCGGGCTCGTGGGGGCTGGCGTGGCGCGCTCGTTGGAGTGGATGGACCGTTTCTCGCGGATGGCGCGCGCCCAGAGGCTCTCGCCCCAGGTGTCGCGGGGAAACGTCAGGGTCTTGCCGGCCACCTCGCATTGATTCCAGTCGGCGGCAGTGATGGCGGGCACGACTAGGCCGCCGTGCTCGTCCAGGTGGCCGAACATCCCGTGCTTGCTGGCAGTGGTTTCCAGGATGACGCCCAGGACCCGCACGAACATCTCGTGGTCCGCGGTGGTGAGGCAGATCTGAGCCACGCGGTTGCGGATGCCGTGGCGTTGCTCGGATTGCTGAAGCGCGGTCTCCGCCATTTTGCGCCCGGTGATGTCGCGGTTGATACCCACCATGCGGGTCGGGATGCGGACGGCGTCGAAATAGACCTCGCCGCGCATCTGGATCCAGCGCACGGTGCCGTTGGGCCAGAGGATGCGGAACTCCTTCTCGAACTGGCCGCTGGTCTTGGAGCGTTCGAATTCCGCCTGCACCGCCTTCCGGTCTTCGGGGTGGATGTACTGGAGCCAGTCCTCGACGGTGCCCTTGAAATGGCCGCTTGCAACATCGTAGAGGGCTTCCAGTTGGGCAGACCAGATGCAGGCCTTGGTGGCGTAGAGATACTCGAAGTGGCCGATCCGCCCCGCTTTTTGCGACAGCACGAGCCGCTCGTGGCTCTGGATGCGCTCCTGTTCCACCCGGGCGCGTTCCGACAGGTGTTGGGCCGTGGCGTAGCCCGCCCACATCAGCAGGACCACGATCACCGCGTCGAGCGCCGACGTCACCAGCATGGCGAAGTTGGCGTCGTAGGAGGATTGTTCGC
>CAZAAF010000448.1:1885-4411 GCA_964482575.1 uncultured Verrucomicrobiota bacterium
AACTGCGACTCCTCGGCTTCCATCGCGACGATGACCGCCCGGATGGAATCCATGAGTTTCCGGCCGCGATCGGGGGCGTCCGGCGGGGCGGGCGCGGAGGGGGTGCGATGTTTTGCCGCCGCGATGCTTTCCCGGGCGGCCGTGAGGCAGGTGTTGATGAGAGGTTCCAGTTCGTCCAGCCGATGCTGTTGCGCGGGATTCCGGGCCGTCAGGAGGCGTAGCGATTTGAGCTGTTTGGGGATTTTGGAAAGGGCGGCCGTGTAGGGAACGAGGGCGGCTTCATGGCCGTCGGCGGCGTACTCGCGAACGGCGCTCTCGACGTTGACCAGGCAGGCGAGCAGCCCCCCGGTTTGTTCCAGGACCTGATAACTGCGGCGCACCAGGTTCGAGGTTTCGATCAGGCCGGTGGTGCTGCGGTAGGAGATGATGGCGATGCCGGCCAGCGCGAGCGTTGCCAGCCCGAACGTGACCAGAATTTTCCTGATAAACGGCATTCGCGACTCCATGCCGCATTGTTTTATAGCAAAGAGCCGGCGCAGTGTCGCGGATTAATTTGACGGCCTTGGAATGGCGTCGGGTCTTTTGCCCGGCATGGGAGTCAGCGCAGGGGCGGAACGAGGGAAGCGGCTTGCGGCGCCCTGTTCCTCATGCCGCCGTCGCCCCGACGGTTGCAACACTCCGGCGGCAGGCTGTTCACAACCAGCGGTTCTTCTTCATCCACCAGGCCGCGGCAATCGCCGCGAGCACCAGAAGACCAAAGGCCCAGACATAACTTTGTTGGGCTTGCGATTCCGGCTTCTGCACGACAGAGGCTGGCGTTTCCTTGGCCGACGCGGCCGGTCCAGGCGGACGGGCGGGTTCAACCTTGGCGGGGGCAGGCGGCGGGAGCGCCGGAAGCGCCGCGAATCCTTTTGCGATCAATTCCGCGGTTTTGGCGTCGCGCACTTTGCGGTCAAGGCTGCCCAGGACGACCGCGATGACTCGCCGGCCTTTGCGTTGGGCGGTGGCGGCAATGGAGTAACCCGCCTCGGTGATGTACCCGGTCTTGAGTCCGTCGCAGCCTTCCACGGCACCCAGCAGATGGTTGTGGGTGCGCATCATGACCAGGTGCTTGGGATCATTGGGGCGGAATGGACGCTCGCGCGTGGAGGAGTAACGCAGCGTGTCCTTGTGCTTGAGCAGTTCGCAGCAGAGGAGGGCGAAGTTGCGCGCCGTGGTGACGTCGTGCTCCTGGCCCGCGCCCGGCGGCAACCCGTGAACGGAATGGAAGACGGTGCTCGTCATGCCGAGTTCCTGCGCGCGCTTGTTCATCAGTTCCACAAAGGCGTCGGTCGTGCCGGCAATTTTCTCCGCCAGTGCGGCAGCGACGTCGTTGGCCGACTGGATCATGAGCGCGTAGAGCATCTCGTCCAGCGGGAACGATTCCTTTTCCGCGAGCCAGACGCGTGAGCCGCCGATGTGCGAGGCCTTGGCGCTGACCGGGACCTGGTCCTGCAGGGTGATTTCCTTCCGCTCGATCTTCTCAAGGATGATCAAGAGGTCCATCAGCTTGAGCATGCTGGCGGGATATCCCTTGAGGTCGGCCTTGTCCTCGAACAGTACGTTGCCGGTGGCCGCGTCCACCACGATGGCGCCGAGGTAGGGGTTCTGGGCGATGGTGTTTTTCCTGGTGGCGGGGGTGGCAGCCTTTTTGGTTGCGGCCCAGGCCTCCGAGGGTCCGATCATCATCCATCCCGCCAGGGTTGCCAGCAAACAAATCCGTGCGATGCCATTCATGGTCGTTTTCAAAGTCCCCGTTTCTGTTGTCGTATTCGTTGTCGGACACTTGAGCGAAAGCCGTCAAGCCGCCTGGGTCCGACGGGCGGCAGAGAATACCTTCTCCACAACCGGGTCTGGGGTCAAGCCCCGGGTGGCGGGGTGTGCCCGGCGCCAGAAAGAACTTGGAACCCGGAGCGTTTCGTGGGAGAATGCCGCTGCCATGAATGGCGAGAATTCCCCCGAACCCGAGATGGATCCCATGGACGTTGCTGCGTGTGCCTACCTGATTTGGGAGAAGGAAGGCAAACCCCACGGTCGCGACGTGGAACATTGGTTGCAGGCGGAGACCCTGCTGCGTGCGATGCATGTGGTGGAACCAAGGGCGGACAAGGAGTCGGCGCCCGCCGCGCGCAAGCGCAAAGGAGCGCGCCCGGCCCGCCAGGACAAGCCTGAGCCGCCGGCGTCCTAGGGGTCTTCCGACACTTCGACCTGTACCGGCGATGTGGAAACGGCTGAAACGTTTCTGGCGTCGCGCGTGGGCGAGTCACGTCACGCGCGCGGACATCGTCAGCACCTTGCGTTCCCTCGGAGTCCAGCCGGGCGATTTGATCCAGGTCCACAGTTCCCTTCGGAGCTTCGGTTATGTGGAAGGCGGCCCCGAAACCGTCGTGGAGGCGATGTTGGACCTGGTTGAGCCCGGCGGCACGGTCCTGATGCCAACCTTCAATCAGGGCGCGGAACGCCTGTTCGACGTGCGCCAGTCGCCTT
>CAZAAF010000449.1:0-4395 GCA_964482575.1 uncultured Verrucomicrobiota bacterium
GCGGCGCAACAATGTCGGGCCGGGCGACGCCTTGACGGCAGCCATGGCGGTCGCGCTCTCCCGCGGGCACGATCTTCCCGAAGCCTTGCGTTGGGGAATCGCCACCGGCGCCGCGCACGTGGCCTGCCCGCCGTCGTCGAACGGCTGCTGTGCCCGCCAGATGCGGCGGCTGCTGCCGAAAGTGACCGTGCGCAAAGTCTAGCGTCGGCGTGAGAGGCCGCCCGGCCTACACCGACACGTCGTAGATCGTCATCCCCGTGGGCAGCTTCGGATAGAAATCCGTGCTCTTCTGCGGCATCCGCGAACGCGCATCGGCGATGGCCTGGACCGCGCGCACCGGCGTGGGGTTCAACAGGAAGAACGCCTGACCTTTGCCGCCGCGAACGTTTTCAACGCCCGTGGCCGCCTCGCGCAAATAGTGAAGATTCGATTCTTCGCGCAATCGCTCCTCGGTAATGCCCAGCATCCGGTCGAGGATGACCGTGTGCAGGATGGCCACGTCGAGGTCCGCCCAGAGCGGCGGCTGGCCGGCAAACAGCGGCGCGCGGTCGAGATCGAGACGGAGTTTCAGCAGCGTGAAACCCGCGGCGGGCACAAACATGCCGAACCAGTGGGCGCCCGCCGGCGCTTGCGCCATCCGCGCCTGCAGCGCCTCGAGACTGGCGGCGGGTTCGAGCTCGAACCACGCTGTCAACGAGCGGCGCAGCGTGTCGGCGTTGAAATCCGCGATGTTGTGGACGAGACGATGCGTCGGCAACACCACCAGTCCCGGATCCTCCATGGCCACGAGTGTCGCCATCGTGAACTCGAACGGCGCGTTGGGGCCTGCGTTCGGGTGCTTCCGCCGCATTTCCTCACGGTAGTTGAGCGACGTCTCAAACCGATGGTGGCCGTCCGCGATGTAGAACTTGAGCGGCAACAGCATCTGCTGCACCACCTTCAGCGCCGTGCCTTCCTCAATCGCCGTCAGGCAATGCCGGATGCCGTAGGCGTCCTCGAATTTCGCCATCGGCGTGGCCGACGCGCGTGCCGACGCCAGTTCTGCGCCCGAGCCGGGATAGAGCAGGAAGATCTGGCCGAAATGGGAACAGGTGTGTTGCAGCAGATTGAGCCGGTCGGCCTTCGGCTTGCTGAGTGTGCGCTCGTGCGGCAGGATGTGGCCTTCCTCCGGCCGGCTGAGGCGAACCCGGCCGATCAGGGCACGGCGGGTCAGTTCCCGGTCGCCCGCGCGGAACGTCTGCTCATAGGCAAAAATCCCCGGGCGCTCACGGCGCACGAGGACGTTCTCCTGCTTCCAGGAGCGCAGGAATTCCGCGGCGCGCACGTATTTGTTGCGTTGCCCGGCGTCGTTGGCCTCTTCGCGGCCGAGAATGATGCGCACGATATTGTGGTCGTGCCGCGCATAATAGGCCGCCTGCATTTCGGGCGTAATTTTGTCGTAAGGCTCGGTGAGCACGTCGGCTAGGCCGGCACCGCGCTCCGGCTGCTGGCCGAGACGGTCGAGGTTATAGGTCCAAGCTTGGAAAGGTTGAAAATCAGCCATAATTCCTTTGTTTCGGCGGATAATGTTGTAGCGGCGGGCGGGTGTCAAGGCGGCTGAATGGAAAAAACGCGTTGACAGCCCAACGGATTGTATGGTAGCAACCGCGGAACCACAGCCCGTTGAGGTTGTAGTCAGGTATAAACTGATGCTCTGTCCAAAGTGCCGTCACACAGATGACAAGGTCATCGACTCCAGGATGTCGCGGGATGGAGCCGTGATCCGACGTCGGAGGGAATGCTTGGGGTGTGGTCACCGCTTTACCACCTACGAGGAAACGGAGCGTGAAACGCTCTTGGTGGTCAAACGGGACGGGCGGCGGGAAGATTTCGACCGGCGCAAACTGGCGGCCGGTCTGTTGAAAGCTTGTGAAAAGCGGCCGGTCAGCGCCGAACAGATTGACCGGACCGTGGAGGCCATTGCCGAGGAACTCGGCAATCAATACGACCGCGAGGTGCCGGCGACAGTCATTGGCGAAGCGGTGATGAAGCATTTGAGCCAGCTCGACGAGGTGGCATATGTGCGATTCGCGTCGGTTTACAGGCAGTTCCGCGACATCAACGAATTCGTGCATACCATCCGGGAGTTGAGCAACAAATCGTGAGCTGCCGGCCGGAGTTGGTGGTGGGAGACGACTATGATTGATGTGCGGGAAGACGTGCTTTTTGTGGTGCGGGCGGCCGGCGGTTGCGAGCCATTGACACTGGAGCAACTGGCTCATCAGATCACGGAACACCCGACCATTGGCAAAATCGAATTGTGGGTGGCGCGGCAGATCGCACACGCCGTGATGCATTATTTCCACACCGATCTCGACCGCGACATCGTGGACGAGGAGGCTTTGAACGAGGTGCTCGAGCGCGTGCTGGCGTGCTGCTGCGAGGTCATCGACAGCGACAAGCCGGCGGCGTTCTCGGCCGACCTGCGGAAACTCGCCGTGCAGGCGGGTTACGGATTCGAACTGGTGTTCTTCAAGGAACTGGAAAAGACCGTGAGCGACCTTCGCGGACATCCGGCGCGGTTCATCCAGTTCACCGGCCTGCGCCCCTGCGTAAAGCTTCTGGCGGGGCGGAAAAACTGGAGCGTGGCCTGCAGCCGGCTTGAAAACGAGATCCTCGACTTTCTCCGCAGCCGGGTGGGCAACGAAAGCAGCGAGCGCAAGAGCCTGCTCGTGGTGCGTTAAGCGCCGGCGGTTTACTTCCTTGTCGGGGGCCGGTTGGCCGCCTCGATGGCCAGCCAGGCGTTGACCCAGCTTCCCAGCGAAGAGACCGTCGCGGTTTCATCAAAGCGTCCGTGTCGGGATGTGCCGGCGAGCAACGGCCGTATCGCTTCCGGTCTGTCCGGTGCCGTGGCAAAGCGCGCTGTATCGGTGAAGAACCACAACCAGCCACCGCCCGCGGCGAGCGATGCCGCTTCTGTATCCATCCGCCAGGATGGCGCCGGGCCGCTCGCGGCCCGGTTCACACGCTCCAGGGCTTCCTCCGAAAACGACATCCACAACCAGCCGTTGATCACGCGCCAGCGTATCGGTGCCGGTTGGGCCGCGCCATCGAACCGGCGCATGATGGCGGCCAGTCGATCCGGCTCGCGCACGGGCGCGCCGAACAACACGGCCAGCCTTCGCTGACCCGCCGGCCAGTCGAGGGCGACGGCCGTCGGCGTGTCGAGGGTGCCGAGCACGTCATGGGCGAAATCGATTTGTTGCGTTGTCCAGCCTCCTTCAAAAAGTGTCTGCACCTTCATCCAGTCGCGGTTTCCCAACGCAAGGGTGATCTGGTTGACGAGCTTGTAAACATCCGCGGCGGCGACATCGGCCAGCGCGCCGGCCACGCACGACGCCGGCAGACGCTCCAGCAACGCAGGCTTGAACGCATGGCGTGGCTGGCTGGGGGATGTCTTGTGCGCGACCACCAGGGCGTCCCGTATCCGGCCGCCGTCGAAGGCCTGCGCTGCGCCGATGGCCTCCAGTTGCGCGAGGGGCGTGGTAAGCGCCTGGAGTTGCGGCATCCATTGCAGGAACGGTTCGAGTGTTTTCACCAGCGATTCCGTCTGCGTCACAAGCACCCAGTCGGCCTGCTTCGGCAGTCGCGACCGCACCGCGCGGAAGGACTCGCTGCCCGCCAGCGTCGGGTGCGACGTATCGCGATAATGATCGATGATGGCCATCATCGGCTCGGAACAAAGAGTCAGGACCAGCCGGTTGCCCAGGATGGCCGCACAGATTTCCAGACCCGGCTCCAGCGGCCACCGTTGATAGTCGGTGTCGGCGTGCTTCTGGCGGCTGAAACTGGCGGCCGGAAAATCGCGTTTCAACTGGCGTTGGAGCTGGTCGAGCCACTGTTGCGCCTGGGCGCCACGCTGGCCGATCTGAATCCCGACCGCCAGTTGGGGCACAATGCGCGGCGTGATTTGGAGATCGGTGAACGCGACAAAAACCTCGCCCTCGGCCAGCTCGGCGACGCCGCGCCGCACCGTCTCGGCCAGGTTGCTCCACCGCTTCATCAAGCCGCTGGTTTCGCGGACCGCTGCGTCCTGGTGCGGCTTCATCACGGCGGCGGCCGGTGTCTGCGCCCAATGGGTAATGGCGGCGGTGACATTGGTGGTTTGGAAGAACACCGGCGTGGTTGGGGGCAGCAGGTCGGCCCCGCTCAGCGTCCGCGGCGACCCGAACCAATAGACGGCCGCGACAAGAGTCGCCGCCGCCAGCAGTCCAAGCGTGGGCCTCGCAAGCTTCACCATTCTGCGACTCTCCCGGTCGCCCACGGCGGGGTCAAGTGTTTTCCTCCCTTTACAGCGGGGCGAACGGCGGTAGAGTGGGCAGACCCGCCGGCGCCGGCAGGTCTGGCGGACGTGCT
>CAZAAF010000450.1:0-4392 GCA_964482575.1 uncultured Verrucomicrobiota bacterium
TCCCCTGCCATGAACAGTGTTTGCAACCGTCGGGAGTTCATCAAAACCACCACCGTCAGCGCCGCCGCCACCGCCATGACCGCGCGCAGTTATGCGCGGGTCATGGGCGCCAACGACCGCATCCGCATCGCGCAGATCGGCTGCGGCGACCGCGGCCGGAACGCGCACATGGCCGGTGTGCACAAGCACGACAAGGCGGAGAATGTCGAGTACGTGGCCGTGGCCGATCCCTGGCGGCTGGCCCGCGAAAAGGCGGCCGCGCTCTGCAAGGAATGGTATGGCACGGACGTAAAGCAGTTCGTCAGCTACCGCGACATCCTGGCGTGCAAGGACGTGGATGCGGTGATGATCGCCGCGCCGGACCATCATCACGCCACGCAGCTCGAGGCGGCGGCGCGGGCCAGGAAGCACGTGTATGTCGAGAAACCGATGGCGCGCAACATGGAGGAACTCCTCCGGGCGGTGAACGCCGTCAAGGCGGCGGACATCGTGGTGCAGGTCGGCACGCAGGTCCGCAGCCTGCCCACCAGCACGGCGTGCAACGAACTCTGGAAGTCGGGCCTCCTCGGCCAGGCCTCGCGCATCGAGCAATGCCGCAACGGCGAGCGGCCCTACTGGTACCACTACCTGAAGGATATCAAGAAGGAGGACGTGGACTGGGCCGAGTTCCTCGGCAACGCGCCGAAGAAGCCGTTCGATCCCAGCCTGATCACCGGCTGGTACGGCTATCTCGATTACACCGACGGCCCGATAACCAACCTCGGTTGCCATTTCATCGATCTGTACCACTACATCACCGGCGTGCAGTTCCCGACAAGCTGCGTGTGCAACGGCGGGGTGTTCACGTGGAAGGACGAGCACAAGTTCACCTGCCCCGATCACGTGGAGGCGCTCTGGGTTTATCCGGAGGGGTTCATGGTGGCGTACTCGAGCAACTTCGGCAACTCGGGCGGCAACCGGCACCGGTACTTCTGCCAGAAGGGGCAGCTCATTCTCGACAACTGGGCCTCGCCCACCTACAGCGCCGAGGGCGGCCCGAAACGAGACGGTGGCATCCGCGGCGTCAACGAGATCAAACCGGTGGAGACGCCCGACCATTTCCTGAACTGGCTGCAGTGCATGCGCACGGGCAAGCCGACGCGCGCGCCGATCGAGGCGGGCTACCAGCATTCCATCGCCTGCCTGATGGCCGTGGAGTCGTACAAGTACGGCCGGCGCACGACGTACGACCACACGACGCGCACGATCCGGAAAGCCTGAACCCATCCCAAGGAGCCTGACCATGAATACGTCGTATGACCGCCGCGATTTCCTGAAAACCGCCGCCACCACCGCCGCCGGGGTGACGGCCATGTCCATGACGGCGCGCAGCTACGCGCGCGTGATGGGCGCCAACGACCGCATCCGGATTGCGCAGGTGGGCTGCGGCGGGCGCGGCCGGAAGGCGCACATGGAGGGCGTACACAAGCACGACAAGGCGCAAAACGTCGAGTACGTAGCGGTGGCCGATCCCTGGCGGCTCGCCCGCGAGGAGGCCGCCGGGATGTGCAAGGAGTGGTACGGCACCGACGTGAAACAGGTCGTCAGCTACCGCGACGTGCTGGAGATGAAGGACGTGGATGCGGTGATGATCGCCTCGCTCGATCACCATCACGCCACGCAGCTCGAAGCGACCGCCAAGGCCGGCAAGCATGTCTATGTCGAGAAGCCGATGGCGCGGAACATGAAGGAACTCCTGTCGGCAGTGGACGCGGTGAAGGCGGCGAACATCGTCGTGCAGGTCGGCACGCAGACGCGGAGCCTGCCCACGAGCACGGCCTGCCACGAGCTGTGGAAGTCGGGCCTCCTCGGCAAGGCGTCGCGCCTCGAACAGTGCCGCAACGGGGAGAAGCCCTACTGGTACGGTTTCGTCAAGGCCCACCTGCCCAAGTCCTCGGTGGTCCGGAAGGAGGATGTGGACTGGAACGAGTTCCTGATGAATGCCCCGAAGCGGCCCTTCGACGCCAACGTGTACACCGGCTGGTACGGGTATCTCGACTACACCGACGGCCCGGTGGCGAATCTCGGCTGCCACTTCATCGACCTCTACCACTACATCACCGGCGCGCAATTCCCGGTGAGCTGCGTCTGCAACGGCGGGGTGTTCACGTGGAAGGATGAGAACAAGTTCACCTGCCCCGACCATGTGGAAGCGCTCTGGATCTATCCGGAGGGCTTCATGGTGGCGTACTCCACCAACTTCGGCAACGGCGGCGGCAACCGTCACCGGTACTTCTGCGAGAAGGGTCAACTGAACCTCGACAACTGGAGCGCGCCGACCTACAGCGCCGAGGGCGGCCCGAAACGCGACGGCGGCATCCGCGGGGTCAATGAGGTGAAGCCGATCGAAACGCCGGATCATTTCCTGGACTGGCTGCAGTGCTTGCGCACGGGCAAGCCGACGCGCGCGCCCATCGAGGCGGGCTACCAGCATTCCATCGCGTGCCTGATGGCCGTGGAATCGTACAAGTACGGCCGGCGCACGACGTACGATCACGCCACGCGCACGATCCGCCGGGCCTAGGCCGTCACCGGGCCGTCACACGCCTTCAACTGGCGCAGTTCCGCCGGCTGGGTGAGGACGCGGAGCTTGAGCTGGTACCGCCGGCTCTCGCCCGGCTCGAGATACTGCTCGGCGCGCGGGTCCTTGTCGCGGGCCTTGCCCAGCAGCGAGCCAAAAAACGGCTCGAGTCCGGTGACGTACGAACCGCGCGGACCGTAATGCTGCCAGTTCGCCATCCGCGGCATCGCCTTCGCCGGGTAGGAGATTTCGAGCGCCAGCTTCAGCCGTTCGTTGAGCAGGCCGATGCGGCATGTGCCGCCCTTGTCCGGCGTGACGCTGACGATCAAGCCACGCTCGCCAAACCCCGCATGACCCTTCAGCGGCGCGGGCACGCGCTTGAGGGCGTTCATCCCCGCGCTATCCATCGGCTGGATGATGTCCTGTCCCTTGGGCGGCGGGATGACCCAGTACTCGGCCTTGCCGCGGAAGATGAAGCGCGCGCCGGCATCGAGCAATGGGTAACCGAGGTTGCAGTGGTACAGCCAGTGATGCGCCGAGCGCGTGTCGGCGCGGTTGGTCACCTCGTCCTCGATGACGATCTCCGGTTCGCCGAGCGTGCACCGGAGGGTGCGGCGCACTTCCATCACCGGGCCGAACATCCGGCTGTCGCGGGTGATGAGGCTGAGCTGCATGTCGAACCGGCCGCGATGCGGGTCGGGATTGATGAGCTGCTCGACCGCCGCGGGCAGGTTCGAGTAATGGCCGTGCAGGTTCGTCTGGATGCCGTCCTCCTGGCGCGGGCCGCCCATGTATTGCGGACCGCAGGTGGTGACCAGGCCGGACGCCCAGCCGTAAATCCACTCGATGCCCTGCTGGTGCGCGTGGTTCGGCGGCACCAGGCCGTTCGGGGAGACATAGGCCAGCGCATGCTGGTTGAAGCGCGCATCCACGATGTCGCCGCCGCGGTCCAGCGCGACGGTGAAGCGCAATCCCGCGCCCGTGTCCACCAGGGCGACGCGGCCGCCGGGTCCGCCGAGCGGATGCCGGTCGAGCGTGCCGGTGCGGATGCCGGCGATCTGGTGGATGTTTTCGAAGCGGGTGATGTCGGGCGAAGAACGGTGTTTGCGGGTGGTAGCCATGCGGTGCAGTGTACCCGAACGGCCCTGCAATAAAAGCGGGAAAACGCGGGAATTTTGGAGGCTTTCCATGCGTGTCACGGGCTTGCCCAACGTCCCAATCCGGCTGTGGTTGTCCAACCCCGAAGTCCCGGCTCGTGTCGTCCGGCAGCGGGATCATTTTGTCGGGAGCATTTTCCGGACAGTGCCGTCGAATCCAGTGTATGAAAACCTGGATCAAGCTCCTCACTCTCTTCGCCCTCACCAGCACGTCGTTCGCCGATGGCTTCATCGTGGTCCATACGCCGACGCACGTGCCGCACGGCCACTACGCGTTCGCGCCGCTGGAAGTGGCCTATCACCACGTGAACGTCAAAATCGATGGGCAGGTCGCCACGACCTCCATCGACCAGGAGTTTTACAACCCCAACCCGCAACGCCTCGAAGGCACGTACATCTTCCCCGTACCCAAGGGCGCGCAGATCAACAAGTTCACCATGGAGATCGGCGGCCAGATGGTCGAGGCCGAGTTGTTGCCCGCCGAGAAGGCCCGCCGCATCTATGAGGACATCGTCCGCAAGATGCGCGACCCGGCGTTGCTGGAGTATGCCGGGCGCGACCTGTTCAAGGCGCGCATCTTCCCGATCGAACCGCACAGCCGGAAGCACATCACCCTCTCCTATACGCAGGTGCTCCGCGCCGACAGCGGCCTGATCATCTACCTCTACCCGCTCA
>CAZAAF010000451.1:0-2195 GCA_964482575.1 uncultured Verrucomicrobiota bacterium
CGCGGTCGAGGCCACAATGATCTTTCCGTCCGGCAGGTAACAGGCGTCGAAGAAATCGAGGTCGGGGTACTCCGTCGGCGTCAGCCGCCGCAGGTCGCTTCCATTGCGGCGGATCTGGAAAACCGCCCAGCGGTTCTGGTCGTCCACGCTGGAGAAAAGCATCCGTTCCCCGTCGAAATCCAGACGGACATCGCGCAGGACGTGATCGTTGGCGGGCTTGTAGAGTCGCACCAGGGTGGGGTCGCCGCGGAGGTTGGAGAGAACCGCAATTTCGTTGTCATAGCCGTCACGGGACATCGAGGCATGGCACAGGTAGTTGGCCGGCACGAAACCCGTGCTGTTGGCGGGAGCCCGCCGCACCACCAGCAGCTTGTCGAAGTCGAGCAGGGGATTGGCCAGCAACGCGGTCCGGATGCCCGCCAGAAGTGTTTTGATGACGCCGGCATCCACGAGTTTGCCGGATTTCAACAACTCCGCGCGCTGCCTCTCGAATTCCGCCAGGGCTTTGCGATGGGGCGCCGCATCGTAGCGGTCGGGAAAACTCTTTTCCATGTCGTCAATCGCCAGACGGACGGCCTCCGAATCGATGCGGTTCAGAACGGCCGCCTGCGCCTGGATGCGCGCCTGTTGCGCCCGGGCTTCGCGCTGCGGAGGACTGAGGCGCTTTAATTCGGCGCCGGCGGACGATGACAGCCGCAGGGCGCAGATATGCGGGAACGCCCCTTCACGCTGGAGCACAAGGCTGTGGGTGCCGTGCTCCAGGTGCAACGTGCCTTGTTTCTCCCATTTGGCCGACTGGGTCTGCCAACTGCCTGTCACGTTTGAAAAACCGACACGAATTTTGGTCCCGTCCACGATGATTTCGACGGGCCGTGCATCGTGCGCCGCGTAGAGCGCGGACAGGGTGTACTCCGCCGCGGCGGGGCATTCGACGATATATTCCACCCGGTCTGGCGATGCCTCGCCGTGCCAGATGCAGGAGGGCCCGTCCGCATACGGCTGGCCGGGGAGGCTCACGCGAACGTTACCGTCATCGAAATCACGCGCTTCGATGGTGAATTCCTCCGCGGCAGGAACAGCCGCCGGCAGAAGGGCCAGCAGCAAGGCCGCGATACATCCGTGTGTCCTGGAGGCGACCCGTGACGGGATGATGGTTTTCATGTTCTGGCGCTGCCAATGTTCCGGTGGAGCCTCTTGATATGTATCAAAGGCGCGTCATCCCGCGCCATAGAGTTTCTGGTCAAAAGATTATCAAGTTTTGGTGCAAGGACGAGGCGGTTGTGCGGCGTTTTTTTCTTCCTTCTTCACCGTTTGCATCTACCATTCAGCCACACACGGTGTGCGATGACAGACGACGAAATACTGATCCAACTTTCGCACCGCCCAATGGAACAGGTTGAAAAGGCCATTGACTGCACCGTGGGCGTGGGCGTCCTGGCGGCAGGGAAGCGGACCGGACGGGTGCTCAGCCTGACACCGTTGCATCGGGGGTTGGGGTTCACTTTTCACCCGGGCTATGAATTTCCGTTGCACGCGTCCGCCCCGGGCAAGGCCCTGATTGCATGGTTGCCCGGTGCGGAACTGGACGCCTTGCTGGCGGCGTATCCCTTCGCCCGCTTCAACGTCAACACCCTCACGGACCGGGCCTTGTTCAAGCAGCACCTGAAGCAAAGCCGCCAACAGGGGTTCACGACCGACTTCGCGGAGGAGTTCATGGGATGCCATTGTGTGGGCGTTCCCATTCTCAACGCAAACGGTCATCCGGTGGCCACCCTTTGGACCACGGGCCCCTCGGAGAAGCTCACCGCGCGGGCGATGCCCGGGGTTGCCCGAGTATTGAACGAAGCGGCCCGGAGAATTGCCCGCGGCCTTCAGGATCGGACCGCGCGGGATCCGGGGCGCTACCGTGCGATGAAGGTCGAGCAGGCGTGCCGCCTCCTGGAGGCCCGTCTGTCGGCGGCGGATTTTGCCGTTGAAAGCGTGGCCGGTGAACTGCACGTCAGCTATTCCTGGTTTCGCAAGGCGTTCAAGAAGGAAACCGGCCTGTCACCCAAGGGATACTTCTTGCGGCTCAAACTGGAGCGCGCCCGGAACCTCCTGAGCCGGGGGGAGGAGACGGTTTGTGAAATTGCCGAGCGGCTCGGTTTCGAATCGGCCAACTATTTTTCCATCTTCTTCAAGGGCAAGACGGGCAT
>CAZAAF010000451.1:2245-4384 GCA_964482575.1 uncultured Verrucomicrobiota bacterium
CGCCGGGCCGGTTCCGGGAACAAGCCCGGAAGTCCGCGCCCTCCGCCAGTGTGGCTCCGACCCGTCACTCCCCGCTGCGCGCGCGCTCGATGAGCCGCACGGGCAGCCGCGGACGCAGGTCGTCGCGATAAAGGCCCATTTCGGCAAACGGGATCACCGGGTCGAAGCCGGCCCGGTCCATGCCGGAGGATGGCTTCGCCATGCTGAAATCCCCGCGCGCCGGGGCGGCGAAACCGGGGTTCACGTCCGTCATGAAGTTGTCGTACCGCTGCACGTAACCGCGGTCGCGGCGGAGGAACTCGCCACAATCGAGCGTGAGGTTGCGTGTGATGAGGTTCACGTCGTGGTCCTCCGACAATCGTGCCAGCGCCGGATAGCGCGCGAGGTAGAGCGCCGGGTCGATTTCGCGCAACGCCATCGATTGGGCGGTGTATTCGCGCCAGCGCTGTTCGCCCCACGGCGAGAGACTGATGGCGGCCGCGCAGTCCACGAAGACGTTGTTGTCCACGACGTTGTCCTTGCCGCCGTGAATCTGCACGCCGCCGAACCCGTGCTGCCCGGCGGAGCTGCGGTAGAAGACGTTGCCGTAAATCAACACGCCGCTGATGGCATCGTCGAGCCGGATGCCGGCCTGCCCGCACATGAGGTCCGGGCCTTGATGACGCCAGTTGCCGATGTGATGCCAGTAGTTAAACCGGAAGACGCTCCCGCGGAACGTCGGGTCGCCGAACGAATCAATGCCGCCCTGGTCGTCGGACTCCAGCACGACGTTGTGGACCTCGTTGAACTCGACCCGATGCTCGTTGCCTTCGATGCGCATCGCGCTGCTGCCCACATGATGGATGAGGTTGTGCGCGATGCGAATCCCCACGCCATGGGCCAGCACCGCGGGCGTGTAGGTGTGGTCGATGCGCGACAGATGATGGATGTGGCAGTTTTCGACGACGTGCCCGCACGGCGTCAGCGTCTTGCGGTCGCCGGCATGGATCACCACGCCGCTGCGGCCCAGCGAGCAGATGTCGCTGCCAAGGAGGAGATGGTTTTTGCCGTCTTCGATCACGATGCCGTCACCGGCGAGGTTGCGCAGCGTGCAGCCCGCCAACAGGAAATGGTCGCCGCCCTTGATGTGCAGGCCGTCGTGGCGGCCCGTCTGCCACGTCAGTCCGCGGAACGCGACGAACGAGACGTTGTCGAGCTCCACCAACGGCGAGGCGAACATGGAGATTTCCACCACCGCGCGGTTTGGATTTGACGGCGGCCAGCAATAGAGCACGCCGCGCTGGCGGTCGAGATACCACTCGCCGGGCCGGTCGATTTCCGACAGCAGGTTCAGGGCGTAGTAGCGACGGTTCTTCTTGAAGCCATAGTGGTGCAGCGGCGGCGCGAGCGTGATGACGCGTTGCGCCGTATCGATCGAAGCGATCTTTTCGTAGGAATCCGCCCAGTCGTGGAACCAGTAACCGTAAAGCCACCCGTCGGTTTCATCCTTCCAGCGCGAGGGCCGGTCGCCGTCGTAAACGAATTGGCCGCCCACGAACCGCGTCTGGCCGCGCTTGTCGGTTTGCTGCGGGCCGAGCGCTTCGCCGGATATCACGAAACCATCGTTTGGCCACCGCGCAATCTCCATCGGTCGGCCGTCGAAGAACAACTCCAGCGTCGGATGTGTGCGGAACCCGCGCCCGCCGCTGTAACCGCCCAGCTCAAGCTTGCCGAAATCGCGGATGCCCTGGGCCTTCAGGTCGCTTTGCCAGACCTTGCCGCGGGCTTCCTCCGGCAGCCGCGCCAGCACGGCCGGGTCCGTGACTTTCGCAAAACCGTGAACGCGCACGCCGCCGCTGAATCGCGGCGTTTCCTTCCCGAAGGCCGCATAAACCACCGGGGCCTTTTCGGTGCCGGAATCCCCGGCGGCCAGCTTGAACGTCTGCGTGACATTGTATTCGCCGCCACGGATGAAAACCGTGACGGGATCTTTGATTTCTGATTTCTGATTCTTGATTCTCAGAGCCCGGATTTCGTCGCGCGCTCGCTCGAGTGTGACGAACGGCTTGTCCTTGGTGCCCGGGTTCTTGTCGTCCCCCGTCGGCGAGACAAACAGCGAGACCACGGGCGTGGGCCATGTCGGCAGCGGCGTGCGTGAGG
>CAZAAF010000452.1:0-4357 GCA_964482575.1 uncultured Verrucomicrobiota bacterium
CCGCCCCCTGTCCCGACAGGCCTGCATGACGCCCTTGAGCGCGAGATTGTCCGATTCCGTGGCGCCGCTGGTGAAAAGGACCTCCTCCGGCGACGGCGCGCCGATCAACGCAGCCACCTGCGCCCGCGCGGCATCCACCGCCGCCGCCGCGCGCCAGCCGAAGGCGTGCGTCCGGCTCGCGGGATTGCCGAAGTGCTCCGAGAAGAACGGCAGCATCGCCTCCAGCACGCGCGGGTCGAGCGGTGTCGTGGCCTGGTAATCGAGATAGACGGGCAGTTTCATCCGGCAGCGGTCGCTATTGGGCTGTCCTGCGGTTTCGGTTCCTCATGAATCGTGTGTTCACTATGCCATCAACCGTCCCCTTCGCCAACGTGCGAGTTGCAAAACCCGCACACCGTCAAAGCGGAAAGAACAGCGTGGCTCCCCTGCCTGCCGTGTGCTAGAAGGGGCTGGCCTTATGAGACTTCCGTTCTTCGTCCTCCTGTCCTGTGCCGTCGCCTGCGCGGGTCCGGCCCCGCGCTCGCATACCGAGACGATCACCACCGCACGGCATGAGTTTGTCCTGCGGATGGGCGGCACGATGGATGGCGAAAACACACGCACACCCATCGGCTACGGCGCGTGGTCACGCGCGTTCGAGCCGATGCGCGAAGTGCGGATTGAGAACATCGGCGACGTGCCGGTGGTGAACCCATGGCTGATCGTCAACGGCCGGCACGACTGGCGTACGGTGGAGAAGATCATCGCCGGGGCCACGCACGACTGCGCCAATGACCGGGAACGCGCCATGGCCCTCTGGTGGTTCGTCGTCAACCACCGGTTTCACGCAACGCCCAACGACGGGGATAACATCGACCCGATCAAACAATTCAACGTCTATGGATACTCGCTCTGCGGCGACATTGCGCAGACGATCCGCCAGCTCTGGAAGGTGACCGGTTTGAAGACGCGCCGGGGCCGGCCGCACGGTCATTGCCTGACCGAGGTGTGGTTCGACAACGCATGGCGCATGCTCGACGGCGATGAGAGCATCCTCTGTCTGCGCCGCGACAACGAAACCCTCGCCGGCGAGGAAGACATCGTGCGGGATCACGACCTGATGAAACGCACGCACACCTACGGCATCCTGTCGGGTGACGACCTGCTGACCGACCAGTTCTCCGCATCGCTCCATGTCCATGAAGGCAGGCGCGAAGGCGACTACCGCGATGATTTCGGTCATCGCATGGAACTGACGTTGCGGCCGGGCGAATCGCTGGCATGGCGCTGGGACAACGCTGGCCGGTCGCATGGCACCGACCTGCCAAGCGGTTGGGGACCCCAGGCGGGCCAGCCACTTGCCAATGGACGGTGGATGTACGCGCCGCCCAAGCCGGCGGAAGCGGGCGAGAGGAACGGCGACGCGCTGGTCATCCCGATGGCCACTCCCTACGTCATCGTCGGTGGCAAACTCGAGACGCGCGGCAACACCAGGGTTTCCATCTCCTTCGATGGGACAAAGTGGAAGCCGGTCGCAAACCGTGATCTGGACGCGTGCTTCCCGCGCGGGGACAAGGCACGCTACCGTTACTGGCTGAAGTTCGAGCCGGCGGACGCCGTGGAATCGCTGCGCATCGAGAACATCCTCCAGATGGCGCCGCTGTCATTGCCCGCGCTGACGGTGGGCGACAACCGGATTGCCTATACCGACGACGCCACTACCCCGCGCAAGGTACGTGTGAGTTTCGAGTGGACCGAACGCGGTGACAGCGCGCCGCCCGCCGCACCGGTGGCGGTGTTTCCGAAGGACGGCGGCGAAGTGGAAGGCACGCTGTTCACATTCAAATGGAGCGGCGAAGGTACGGACTATCAGTTCCAGCTCAGCCACCGCGCTGACATGCGCTGGCCGTTGTCACCCACCTTCAACCGCCTGATCTCCACGACGCCACAGCGCGGCACGGCCACCTGGACAATCCCGTGGCGCGGGCTGCTGAATCCGTCGCAGTGTTACTTCTGGCGGGTGCGCGCCCAGAACAAGGATGGCCTGTGGGGACCGTGGAGCCGCGTGTTCCGTTTCACGCCGCAAGGACCGGGCGTGCCGCTCGATGTGGCGTGGGATGCGGCGACAGGTTCCATTCGCTGGAAAGCCAATCCGCAGGGCCGGCCGCCGGTGAAATGGCGGGTGTACGCCAGCGATGAGAAAGGGTTCACCGCCGGTGACACGCCTCACCCGGTGATCTGGGAAGTGCCGCAGGACGGACGTCCGCGCGAAATCCGGCAGATGCCGTCGAACCTCGTCGGCGAGACGGACAAACCGGAGTGGCACCCGCTGACAAACGCGTTCTATCGCATCGCGGCGGTGGACGCGCAGGGTGTGGCGAGCGGGCCGGGCGATTACGCCGCCGCGCCAAGGCCGACGTTCCTCAGCGAGCCGCCGCGCGCGAAAGCCGGCGCGCCGTACCGTTACCAGCCGCGTGTCGTCCGTTCACTCGGCGACCTGCGTTGCCGGGATTACACGCGGGACAAGATTTATTGGGCCGGTTTCTGGAACATCGAAAAACCCGTGTGGTCACTTGTCGCCGCGCTGCCGTGGCTGAAGCTCAACGCTGAAACCGGTGAACTGACCGGCACGCCGACTGCGGAAGCCGCGGGAACCCAATCCAAGGTGGAACTGTGTTGCGAGATCGTCGGGGCCGGTCTGGACACCCAGTCGTTCACGCTGGGTGTCGAGCGGTGAGCGTGTGCCTGCGCACTTCCAACGCCACGTCATCTCCCGTCGGCTGACATCCCGTCCGTCCGTCACAATCCACCCAATGCCACGCTACCTCCGTTCTTGCCCGCGCCGTCGTTTGGCGGTATGAGAAGGGCCACAGGGATGACAACCAATTCTTCGCCCACCCCGCGCGACATCTATCGTTCCGTCGCGGCCAACATCGAGAAAGTCATGAAGGGCCAGACGGTGGCCACCCGCCGGCTGCTGGCCGCGCTGGCCAGCGGCGGGAACGTCCTGCTCGAGGACTTCCCCGGCACGGGCAAGACGACGCTGGCCAAGGCGCTGGCGCGCTCCCTCAATGTGCCGTTCAAGCGCATCCAGTTCACGCCCGACCTGCTGCCGTCGGACATCGTCGGCGTCCCGGTCTTCGACCCGCGCGACCGCCAGTTCCATTTCCACGAAGGGCCGGTCTTCACCCACATCCTGCTCGCGGACGAAATCAACCGCGCCTCGCCGCGGACGCAGTCGGCGCTGCTGGAGGCGATGGCCGAGGGACAGGTCAGCGTCGAAGGCGAGCGGCGGCCGCTGGCCGAGTTGTTCTTTGTGATCGCGACACAAAACCCCGTCGAGTTTCGCGGTACGTATCCGCTGCCGGAGGCGCAGATGGACCGGTTCGCAATGCAGTTTGACCTCGGCTACGTCGCGCCGGAACAGGAGGTGGCCATCCTCACCGACCAGATGCACAACCACCCGCTGCATCTGATCGAACCGTGCGCCACGGAGCAGGATTTGCTCCGGCTGCGGGAGGCGGTGATGGAGGTCCGCATCAGCGAGGAGTTGAAGCGCTACATCGTGGACGTGGTGGCGGCGACGCGCAACGCCAGCGGGGTCCAGCTCGGCGCCAGCCCGCGTGCGTCCCTGGCCGTGATGAAAACAGCGCAGGCGGTGGCGCTGTTCGACGGCAGCGGGTTTGTCACCCCTGAACACGTGCAGGAAGTGATGGCGCCGGTGATCGCCCACCGGCTGGTGATCGATCCGCAGGCAAAGTTTTCCGGGCAAACGGCGCGCGGCATCGTGCAGGACATCCTGCGCCGAATTCCCGTGCCGGCCTGAGGGCCATGGTCCGCCGTCTATTCTATCTGGGTTATCGCTGGCTGTTCGCGAGTGCGCGCTGGCTGAGCCGGCGTTTCACCCGCGCGGGGGAGTTCGCCCTGACCGTGACCATGCTGACGGCCGTCGTCGGGGCCGACACCCGCCAGACCATGGCGTACCAGGCGTTCACGTTCCTGGTGGCGATGCTCGGCGCGGCGGCCCTGTGGACCCTGGCGCGCGCCTGGGGCCGGCTGGGCCTGACCGCCCGACGCCAACTGCCGCGTTTCGGGACGGCGGGCAGCCCCCTCCTCTACACGGTGACGTTGAAGAACAGCACCCCCCAATGGCAGCGGGGCCTGGTGGTGCTGGAAGATCTGGAGGACCCGCGGCCATCGTGGCGCGAGTTCGCCGCGCGACCGCGCCGGAAGACCCGCCGGTTGTCGGTGATGTTCGACAACTGGCTCGGCGCTTCGTGGTGGAACGAACTGATCACGCGGCGGCAGCCGGTCAACATCGGCGCGACCAACGCCCCGGACCTGCCGCCGCTTGGCGAGGCCGAGGTGCGCATCGAGG
>CAZAAF010000453.1:0-730 GCA_964482575.1 uncultured Verrucomicrobiota bacterium
GTGGACGTGTTGTTTTGGAAACAGACGATGAACGCAATCCCGCCCGGGGTCCGGAACGTGGTCTCAGGGGCTTCGAGGCTGATTTCCAGGCCGCCCGATGAACCCGCGGCCGGGGGCGGCTCGCTGGGCGGGACCTGGGACAGGCTGTCGGGCAATCGCTGCGCTTCCGCAATTTGTTCCAGCGTCATTTTCCGTTCCAGCGCCGCCCGGCTTTGTTTGGCGCCGGCGTTGCCCTGGGCGGCGGCCTGGCTCAACCACTTGTAGGCTTCCACAACATCCCGCTCCACACCGAGGCCCTTTTCGTAGCACAGACCGAGGTTGCGTTGCGCGGAGGCCAGCCCCTGTTCCGCCGCCTTGCGATACCACTTCACGGCTTCAAACGGGTACTGCGTCACGCCAAAGACGGATTTGAGGCAGACGGCGAGGTTGTACTGGGCCTTGGCGAATCCCTGGTCTGCCGCGCGGCGGTACCACGCCACCGCCTGGGGGGCGTCCTTGTCTACGCCCTTGCCGCTGGCGTAGCAGCCGGCGAGATTGAATTGCGCGGGCGGGTAACGCTGCTCCGCGGACTTGCGATACCATTGGATAGCCTCGACGGTATTCTCAGGCACGCCTTCGCCCATGAAATAACAGAACCCGAGCTGGCATTGGGCGCCGGGATGCCCGCGCTCCGCCGCCTTGCGGAACCACTGGACGGCGGTCACATAGTTCGTCGCCACGCCTTTGCCTT
>CAZAAF010000453.1:740-2323 GCA_964482575.1 uncultured Verrucomicrobiota bacterium
GCATCGCCTTGCTCGGCCGCATTGAAATTCGGCGGCAGGGCAAAAGGCAGGGGGCGCACCTCCGGCTTCTTTTCCTTGAGGATGGGCACGTCGTCGTTGGTCAACGTTGCCCCGGGATTGGATTCGGCCGTCCACCCGGTCTGAACCGCCAGAGCCAGCGCGCCAGCCAGCCCCCACCACGCCAGCCGCGCCAGGAAACCGGTTCGATGGGAAAGAGTAGCCCGGTGAGGCTTCATGGATCGGATGGGTTCCAACACGGTCATATTGATTTCAGCGGCTCGATAGGATGAACTCCTTTTCAAGGCCGGCAGCATAGCACACCGGGGTGTTTCCTCAAAGCGTTCCGTGGCGAAGGCGTCCCTTTTCCAGGAACCCCGGCACCGGGACGGATGTGGAGGGCCCGATGGCGTCGGCAGGAAAATTTTCATGCGTCAGATGCATTTTCGCCAATCGTGCGTATAGTACCCGCGCCGACGATGTCCCCGGACGTTACCGAGCGCTCCCGGGGGGATTGCCGGAGAAAGAAAAGACGTGATGATGCGAGCAGATGCAGGGACGGCCAGAGGGCAGGAGATCCCGGCCATTGCGGCCAGCCGGAAGATCCCGGCCACCTTCCGGGTGCCGCGTGTTTCTCACAGTGTCTGGCAGGTAATCAACACCTTCGTTCCCTATGCGATTCTCTGGTATCTGATTGACCGGAGTCTGGCGGTGTCCTGCTGGCTGGCCGTGCCGCTGATGGTGGTGGCGGGCGGATTCTTGGTGCGCGCGTTCATCATTTTCCATGACTGCTGCCACGGCTCGTTTTTCAAATCCCGGAGGGCGACGGCCGTCCTGGGATTCATCTCCGGTGTCTTGGTGTTCACGCCGTTCCATCAGTGGCGATGGCAACACGCCCTTCACCATCGCCATGCGGGAAACCTGGATGGGCGCGGCATGGGCGACGTGTGGACGCTGACGGTGCGGGAGTATCTCGAGGCGTCCCGCTGGAAACGGTTTGCGTACCGGTTGACGCGCAACCCGGTCGTGTTGTTTGTGATCGCGCCGGCCTGCTTGTTCCTGTTTCTCCACCGGTTCCCCGCGCGCCACGCCGGGAAACGGGAGCGTCACTCGGTGTACTGGACGAATCTGGCCATTTTGGGAATGGCCGTCGCGTTGAGTGGGGTGTTCGGTTTTAAAACCTACCTCTTGATTCAGGTGGTCGTCGCGTCGGTGGCCGGTTCCGCCGGGGTCTGGCTGTTCTATGTGCAGCATCAGTTCGATGGCGTCTATTGGGCGAGGCGCGAGGAGTGGGATTTCACCCGGGCGGCGCTCCAGGGCAGTTCGTTCTACAAGCTGCCCAGGGTCCTGCAATGGTTCTCCGGCAACATCGGGTTCCACCACATCCACCATCTGGAGCCGGCGATTCCCAATTACCATCTGGAGAAGTGCCACCGCGCCGTGCCGTTGTTCCAGACCGTGAAGCCCGTGACGCTGTTCTCCAGCTTCAAGTCCCTGACCTACCGCCTATGGGATGAACAACGCCAGAAGCTGGTTGGCTTCGGCCATCTCCGCGCGCTACGCCGCCAGCAACGCCGCGCCACGTC
>CAZAAF010000453.1:2333-4349 GCA_964482575.1 uncultured Verrucomicrobiota bacterium
GTGGAATCTGCGGGAATCTCCGGCCGTTGCCTAATGCCAGACCTCGCCCTTGGTCACATCGCCGGGGACGTCGAGCAACTGGAGGCTGGAGATGGTCTTCATCATTTTGTGGTCGGCGAAGGTCCAGACGACCTGCTTGTCGGGCGTGACTTCGATGATGTGCGGTCCCTTGCCAAACTGGCCGTGGCCGAGCCAGTTGGACATGACAGTGTTGCCGTTGGGCAGACGCTGGAGGCCGGCCATGAATTTCAGGCTGATGCCGGGCAGGTCGCCGTCCTTGACCTCCCACACGGTTTTGCCGGCGGGATCCACCTCGAACACGCGATGGCCGCCCGGACGGTCGCCGCAGGAGATGAGCGTGTTGCCGTTCGGCAGCCGGAGGACGCTGTGTGTGCCGCCCGTGGCGGGAATCTCGCGGACGATTTTGCCCGCGGGGTCGTATTCGCGCACCATCTGCTCGCCGTAGTGAGTGACGAGATAGTGGCCATTGGCGAGAAGGCGTGCGTTGCGGATGAAGGCGTGACCGCCGTCCTTGCCCTCGGGCAGGAGCCGGATTTCCTTCACCACCTTGCCGTCGGGCGTGACGGTGAGCAACCGTCCGGAGCTGCACTCGCCGATGAACGTCTGGCCGTTGGGGAGACGCTGGCAGGCGTAGATCTCGCTCGGGCCCTCCACCAGCTTCGTCGTGCCGTCCTTCTGTTTGACGGCACGCTTGACCGGCGAGCCCTTGTAATCGAAGACCACCTTCTTGTCGCGCGTGACCTCCTGGACGCCGGTGCCGGTGTTGAAGAGCAGGTTGCCGTTCGGGAGCACCCAGAGGTCGTTGCACGCGCCGGTGGGATATTCCCACTCGACCTTGCCGTCGGTGTTGACGATGAACACCTTTTTGCCGCTGTAGTCCGTGCAGGCGAAATGATGGCCCTTGCCGGTCTGGAGCGGCATGTCGTCGGCGGTCGCAAGGCCCGTGGACCCCAGCGCCGTGGTGATGAGTGCACACAAAACGGTTTTTGCTTTCATAGTCAACAATCCAACGTGGGACAGGCGTCCCCGCCTGTCCGCGGTTTTTATTCGAGAAAGGACAGTCAGATGCCTGCCCGGCTTTCAGTCCACCTTCCATCGCGCCTGGCGCAATACGGCGTGCGGCGAACTTTTCATCGTCTCATACCACACCGTCAGCAGCGTGCCGTCGGCCAGTTCGACGGTGCTGGGATAGCCGAGGTCGCCGCCCATGCCGTCGGCGGAAATCGTCACCGGTTCGGACCAGCTCTTGCCGCCGTCCTCGCTGAAGCGGGCTTGGTTGCCGAACGGCGCACGGCGGTAGCCATAGGTCATCAACAATTTGCCGCTGCGGAGCCGCAGCAGGTGCGAGGGCAGTCCCCAGACGCCGATGGCGTGTGGGACGCTCCATTTCTTGCCGCCGTCGGTGGACTCCGTCTGGAGCGTCTCGCCGGCATTGGCCTTGTTGTGGTTGCGGATTTGGACCAGGACGTGCCCGCGCGAGACCTCGACGGCGTGCAGTTCGTGATACCCCTTCAAGGCATCATCGCCTTCGCGGGTGGGAATCTCCGCCAGCCAGCGCCAGGTCTTGCCGTCGTCGCGCGACTCGCATACGCCAACGCGTTTCTTGCCGGTCCAAAGCTCTTTGCCCGCGTAGAGCAGCCGTCCGTCGCTGAGCTGGATCGGCCCGTGCGGGCTGTTGACGATGGTGGGCAGCCGCGGGGACCACGTCTTGCCGCCGTCGGTGGACCGGATCAACCACTGCCCCAGTTCCGCCTGCCGTTCCGCCTCGGTCAACCGCTCGTGGCAGGCCTTCCAGTGGGCGAGGTCGTCCGCCGACATGCCCGTCGTGGACCAACCCTTGCCGGACAACTCGGCGAATTTGATCTTCTTCTCGAGATACGGCACGTACGCGAGCGAGGTGAACGTGGTGACCAGCAGGGTGCCCTTGGCGGTCTCGATCACGCCGGAATCGCGGTCGTCGGTGGCGCTGTCGAGCAGGACGCGCGGATAGGTCCA
>CAZAAF010000454.1:0-4343 GCA_964482575.1 uncultured Verrucomicrobiota bacterium
AGATTCCACCGGCAAGCTGGTCACCTACGTCTTCGTCACCGCCCGCCGGGCGCAGCCGGCATTGAAGAAGTAGCCGTGTCACGCAGGGACCGAACACCGTAGCCCGCCACTCCGTGGCGGGAGATCGTCATCCATCCCGCGACGGAGTCGCGGGCTACGTTCGTATTGTCCCTGAAAGTGAGCGCGCCAACAATGAGCGATGCGTTCCTCTCCCGCAAACCTCTTGTCCCACGCAATGCACGTCCTCGAGATTGTAGCCCGCCACTCCGTGGCGGGAAATCATTATCAATCATTCCCGCGACGGAGTCGCGGGCTACGATTGGCCGCCGCCACGCCACCACACAGTCCCCAACGAAAACACCTCATGCCCCGCGCGGCACCCATCACGGAACGATCCGGCAGCCTTACAGCGTCCAGCCTTCGCGATACTGCCGGCTGACGGCGGCGTTGGCTTCCTTGTCGTTGGTCACTTCCATCTTCTCGCCGTCCCACAACAGGCGGCGGTTCGGGAAACGCACGGCCAGGTTGCCCATCAGCACCATCTCCGAGAGCGGGCCGGAGAAGTCGAAGTTCGAGCACGCGGGTTTGTTTTCCTTGCAGGCGCGGATCCAGTCCTTCTCGTGCCCCTGCTCGCCGCCGGGCACGCGCTCCAGCGTCTTCTCGGGGCGCTTGAAGGCCTTCATCTTCGCGTCGGGAATGAGGCGTGGGCTCTTGCCATAACAA
Source organism: uncultured Verrucomicrobiota bacterium (assembly GCA_964482575.1). Classification (GTDB taxonomy): domain Bacteria; phylum Verrucomicrobiota; class Verrucomicrobiia; order CAIQCK01; family CAIQCK01; genus CAIQCK01. Next base: position 724 of record CAZAAF010000454.1, read on the forward strand.
CCGGCGACCAGCTTGCCCTTGTCGCCGATGAACAGCACGCCGCCGTCGGAGTCGCCCATCTGGCGTCCCTCCTCCAGCTCCTCGGGCCGCGGCGGCATCATGCCCCCGTCCCACCAGGTAAGCTTCACCGCCGGCATGGTCTCGCGCTTCGGGAACGTGTAGCGCACGATGGTCGAGCGCGGGAAATTCTCATTCTTCGGTTTGGTCTCCTTCCACAGGTCGTGCCAGTAGGTGGAGATGCAGCCCTCGACGCTGGTCGGGTATTTCAGTTTCATCGACCAGAAGACGCAGTCGAGGATGTGGCAGCCGAGGTCGCCGAGCGAACCGGTGCCAAAGTCGCACCACGCGCGCCAGTTGCCGGGATGATAGGCGTGGTTGAACGGGCGGAACGGCGCGGGGCCGATCCACTTGTCCCAATCCATCCCCTGCGGCACGGGCTCCGGGTCGGGCCGGCCGACCTCGATGCCCTGCGGCCAGACGGGGCGGTTGGTCCAGGCGTGCACCTCGCGCACGTTGCCGATGGCGCCAGCCCAAATCCACTCGCAAACCATCCGGCAACCCTCGCCCGAACGGCCCTGGTTGCCCATCTGCGTGATGACCTTGTATTTCCGCGCGGCCTCGGTCAGGGCGCGGGCCTCATTGACCGCGTAGGCCAGCGGCTTCTGGACGTACACATGTTTGCCGGCCTTCATGCAGGCCATCGCGACAATGGCGTGGTTGTGGTCCGGCGTGGCGACCACGACCGCCTCGATGTCCTTCTGCTTCTCGAGCATCTCGCGGAAGTCCATATAGACCTTCGCGTCGGGATGCGCCTTGAAGGTCTTGCCCGCGTAGTTCGGGTCCACGTCGCAGAGGGCGACGATGTTCTCCGTCTCGGAGCAGCGCTTGATGTTGTGGCCGCCCATGCCGCCGACGCCGATGCCGGCGATGTTGAGCTTGCGGCTGGGGGGCGTCTGGCCGTCCACGCCGAGCACATAACTCGGCAGGACCTGGAAGGCCGCGGTGGCCACGGCCGCGCGGCGGAGAAAACTGCGTCGGGTGAGAGTGGATTCAGGCTGGTTCATGTTGGCGTTGTCCTTTTCCATGGGCGCTCAGTACCGTAGCGTCGGTCGAGGGACCGACCTCGTTTTTTCGCAGTCTTGACCGTAGCGGGTTCTTTGGGTTGAGTATTGGTGCAACGCGACATTGTTTATGCCAAAGGCGACCACCACCCCGAAACGGCGCGCGAGCCATCCGCCGCTAGTCAGCACGCCCCTCCGGCATCGCATGGCGCAACGCGAGGCCTGGCTCCGGCAAATCGCCCCCGCCAGCCTCTTCCACGTCCTGTTCGATCACCTGCCCGGCCTGCACTTCTTCGCCAAGAACCGGCGCGGGGAGACCATGTTCTCCAGCAGCAGCGTCCGCAAACTCTACGGCCTGCGCACCGAGACCGACGTCATCGGCCTGACCGATTTCGACCTGAACCCTTCCATCATGGCGAAGGGGTACGTGGACGACGACGCGCGCCTCTACCGCACCGGCGAGCCGGTGCTGCGCCACGTCGAACTCTGGTGGGACGCGCGGGGCATCCCGGACTGGTACCAGGTGACCAAGCTGCCCATCCGGTCGCGCCGCGGCGCCATCATCGGCATCATGGGCGTGCTGCAACGCTACGAAGGCGCGGTTCACCTGGCCATGCCGTGGCGGGAGATCGACGCGGCAGTGCGCTGGATACGCGACAACTTCCGCGGGCCGATCGCGGTGGCCGACCTGGCCCAACGCACGGAAATGTCGCCGCGGCAACTGGAGCGGAAGTTCCGCAGCATCCTCGGCGTCTCGCCGCAGGAGTTTCTCATCAAGACCCGCGTCCTCGCCGCGTGCCACGCGTTGCGCCAGGGCAACACCCCGCTCGCCGACATCGCCACCGACTGCGGGTTCTACGACCAGAGTTCCTTCACCGAACACTTCCGCCGGTATGTCGGCCAGACGCCGCGCGAGTTCCGGCGCTCTATGGCGGGTAGTTGAAGAGATCGCCGAGCGTGTAGCTTTTCCCCGTGGCGCGATTGAGCGCGTTCAACACCCGTGTCTGCGTGTTCAGCGTCAGCCGCCGCCCCTTGCAGGCGCGGGCCACCATCTTGTGCGTCATCGGCTCCGCCGACGCCGCCACGAGATCGTGCGCCTTCAACCCGTGCGCCTCCAGGAGCCGCGCCACGGGCTGCTCGCCGAGGTTGCGCCCGGGAGCGGAAGAGTCTTCAGACTGTTTGGGCAAATTGTTCATGTCGTGCATTCGTATACGCGTCTGGCGGGCAGCCGTGTCACGCCGTGACGCGATAATGGATCATCCCGATGCGCGTCACGGAGTGACGCGGCTACTATGCGTTCCACGGCACACGCATCACGCGCGTCAGGAAACGATTGGCAATGTCGTCGTTCACGAACCGCTCGTGCGCCGGATCCCACCGGAGCTTGCGGCCGAGCCGCAGGCTGAGATTGGCGCAATGCGCCGCCGTATGCGCCCGCTGCGCCAGCTCCGGATGCGACGCCGTCAGCCGCCGCGACTTGATGCAGTCGAGGAAGTTCCGCACATGGTCGTTCATGTTGGACCAGTCCACGCGCGGCGCGGCCTTCTTGCGCAGGATGGACGCCGGCTCCGCCGTGATCTCGCCCGCATCGGAAATTTTTATCCAGCCTTCGTCACCGTCGAACCGCACGCCCTTGTCGTCCGAGTTCATCAGGATGCGCACGCCGTCGGCATACCGCGCCTCGACGTTGACGACAAACGGCACGTTCGCAATGCCGCCCGGTTCCGGCCACGTCGCCGCGCCCTCGTACTCCACCGGGCCGGACAACTCGCTGTCGTGCGCCCATTGCGCGATGTCAAGATAATGTGGCCCCATGTCCACGATAGGTCCGGCGCTGGTGTCCCAGTTGTTGCGCCAGAGCGCCACGCGCACCTTGGAGTACGGCGCCCACGGCGCCTGGCCCAGCCAGCGGTCGTAGTCGAACACCTCCGGGTCCGGCGCGGGCTCCGGCACGGGAATGCCATTGCCGCCCCACGAGCCGAACGACATCGTCACCGTGCGAAGCCGGCCGATCATGCCGCCCTTGACGCCCTCGGCCACGAAACGGTAGGCGCCATTCGAGCGCCGCTGCGTGCCGCATTGCCAGACCGTGCCGTAGCGCGCCATCGTCTCCACCAGCATGCGCCCCTCGCCGATGGCCAGACAGAACGGCTTCTCGCAATAGATGTCCTTGCCCGCGCGCGCCGCCTGCATCGATAGCACCGCATGCCAGCGGTCGCCGGTGCCGATCAGCACGGCATCGATGTCCTTGCGGGCGAAAATCTCCTCGTGGAACCGCGTCGTGGCACAGTCCGTGTTGCCATACGCCTCGTCCACCATCTTCTTGCCGCGCGCGCGGCGGTCGGCGAAGCAATCGCACACCACGCGGCAGCAGACATCCTCCTGCTTGAGGAAATGGCCGAGATTGCTCGTGTTGCGGCTTCCCAACCCGATGACGCCCAGCCCGAGCCGGCTGCCCGCCGCCACGGCCCCGTCCTTGCCGAGCGCCGACGCGGGAATGATCTGCGGCGCCACGGCCAGCGACGCCGCGGCCTTCAGAAACGATCGGCGGGAAAAACG
>CAZAAF010000455.1:0-4334 GCA_964482575.1 uncultured Verrucomicrobiota bacterium
CCTGAATCTCGGAATCACCGGGGCCTTCTCGCTGATTTGCCACGTCGAAACCGCCCTGGAATCGCTCCATGCCCGGATGAAGGAGCCGTCCCCGGCCGCCGGCAGACCTGAAACGCCCGCCGTCCCGCCCGAGGCCCACCTCCAGCAGGTGACCCGGTTGCTCGACGAGTTGGACGCATGCACGGAGCTGTTGCTGAAGGCGGCGTAAGGATGGGAAGAGGCGGACCGGAATATTCAGCCACGGATGGAACACGGATCGAACACGGAGGAGATGAATGCCTTTCGAAGCAATCCAAAGCCTTCGGCTTCAGGATTCGGTGCCCGCATCCAAAACCGAAACATCTCGTGTTTGAGATGGCACGGTGCATCCGGCGTTTCCCCTCCTCCACCCCAACGGGGTGGACATCACTCAGCCCGGCGTTGGCCGGTCCTCCGGCCTACGCCGGGTCACCGCCGGCCAAACCATTCAACCCTGAAGGGGTTGAATCCCGCATCAGGGGCATCGCATTGCGAACCGATTCGGCAGTCAGCCCCGAAAGTGTTTGGCGGCCAGAGATCGCCACACCCGTTGGATTCAACCCCTTCAGGGTTGATGGATTTGATTCGTTGGATACCCAGGGTAGGCCGGAGAACCGGCCAACCCTGGGCTGAGTGATGGAATCCCTTCGGGATTCACGGAAACCGTGGCAATCCAATTCCGACAACATCGGACTTAAACAACGAAGGCGGGAAGAGGCGGACCGGAGTATTCAGCCACGGATCGAACACGGAGGGGATTGGGGATTTTAAATTGGAGATTTCGGAACGGGGGATGGTCTTCCTTACGCGGATGAGGCGTTCCTGGCGGACACGCTGGAAGAACACAACCCGGCCGGGCCGAGAACGGTTGAAACAACGGGAACGCCAGCCTCTTTCGAACCCGCTGCTGCATCGCGCGGACGAGGACAAGCTCAAGCTTGAACTCCAACGCTGACGCACTGACGCAGGTCCACCCGATGGAGTTCACGCTTCAGCGTGCGCCGCCCAACCCTGACAGCGAGCGACAATCCTCCCTCGGGATTCCACCATCGAACATCCGCCGCGGCCGGGGCTGCGTCCCCTACCGCTGCACGACTCGCATCACCGGCGGGGAGGACGGTCTGAGGGAGGACGCGATGCCGTCGAGCACGCGCGCGGGGGCGACGCCCAGGAGCAGGATCACGGCGACCAACACCACGCACGCCACGCGCGTGGCCGCATCGAGCCGGAGGACCGGCAGATCGCCCGCATCGCGGAAACAGGCTTCGCGGACGACGCAAAGATAGTAGTAAATCGCAATCGCCGAGTTCACGACGGCGATGATGACGAGGGCGAGATGGCCTTTCGCGAGCGCGGCGGCGAGGAGCGAGAGCTTGCCCATGAACCCAACGAACGGCGGCACGCCGGCGAGGGCGAAGATGCCCACGAGCAGCGTCACGGTCAGCAACGGCGACCGGCGATGCAGGCCGGCGAGGTCGTCCATGGCGACGTTCGCGCCGTGGTGCGAGACCTTGCAGATCACGAGGAAGCAGGCGAGCACCATGAACAGGTAGCCGACGATGTAGTAGAGCGAGGCCGCGAACCCGGCGGCGTCGAGCGTGACGAACCCGATCATCGCATAGCCCGCGTGGGCGATGCCGGAGAAGCCGAGCAGGCGCTTGAGGTCCTTCTGCCGGAGGGCGATGAGGTTGCCGTAGAACATGGAGGCGACGGCCAGCAGGGTCAGGAGCAGGACGAGGGCGTGGTTGCCGGGCGTGGCCAGCGAGACCAGCCGCACGAGCACGGCGACGGCGCCGACCTTGGCCAGCGAGGCAATGAGGCTGGCGGTCTCGTTCGACGCGCCCTGATAAACATCCGGCGTCCAGAAGTGGAACGGGAAGACGGCGAGATTGAAGAACAGGCCGCACAGGGTCATGACCAGCCCGGCGATGGCAAGCGGCGAGGTGATGACCGGCTGGAGTTTCTGCACCATCACCCCCAACGAGGTGGAGCCGGTGAGGCCGTACAGGTAGCTCATCCCGAAGAACATGATGCCGTTGGCGGCGATGCCGAACATGATGTACTTGATGGCCGATTCCATCTGGCTGCGATGGCCCGGCCGCTCGCGCCGCATCGCCACCATCAGGTAGAGCGGGAAGGACGACAGCTCCAGCGCGATGACGAGCGTGAGGAGGTCCACGCAGCTCACCAGCATGACGAGGCCGGTGATGCTGAGGGTGAGGAAGAGATAATACTCCGACCGGATGTCTTCGCGGATGTCCTCCAGTCCGCCGTCGAGCATCACGACCAGCACGAAGCCGAGGGCAAACACCAGTTTCAACATCTGCGAGAACAGGTCCACGCGGTACGCGCCGTTGAAGAGGTCCGCCTGTTGTCCCAGGCATCCTGCGCACGCGACGGCAAGCAGCCCGCCGAGGAGAAGGGCCGTGGTCCGCGCCTGCCGCGCGCGCCCCTCGCCGAGACTGATGAAGAACAGGACGAGCGCGCCGGCGAAAAGTAACAGTTCAGGAAGAAAAGCCATGGCGTTCAATCCTTGCGCAATCCAGCAGCGCAGACTTCCAAGTCTGCCGTATCGCGGGTGTCCCGCCCCGCGTCCCGCACACGCTGGCACAACCGTGCCGGCTGGGAAGCCGGCGACACAGCAGGTTTGGAAACCTGCGCTACAGTGCCGGGCTTTTGCTCCACTTGTTCGATCACGTGTTGCACGCTGGCGTGCATGACGTGGAGGAACGGCTGCGGATGCAGACCGATCCAGAAAACAAAGACCAGCAACGGCACCAGCGTGACGATCTCGCGAAGATTCAGGTCGGCGACGCGGGAATGATCGGGATTGTCCACGCCGCCGTAGGCTACCTTCTGCAGCATGCGGAGCATGTAGGCCGCGGCGGCCACGACGCCGGGGACGGCGCAGACCACGAGCAGCGTGGAGGTCTGGAAACCGCCCGCCAGCACGAGGAACTCGCCGATGAAACTGTTGGTGCCGGGGAACGCCAGCGAGGAGAGGCAGAAGACGCCGAGGAAGCCCGCGAAGATCGGCATGCGTTTGCCGAGGCCGGCGGCCTTCGCGAGGTCGCGCGTGTGAAGCCGCTCATAGATGAGGCCGACGGCGATGAACAGAGCGCCGGTGGTGACGCAGTGGTTGATCATCACCAGCGTCGCGCCCTCGATGCCGTTGGCGTTGAGGGCGAAGATGCCGAGCGTGGCAAAACCCATGTGGCCGACGCTGGAATAGGCGACGAGTTTTTTCAGGTCGGACTGGGCCAGTGCGGTGAGTCCGCCATACACGATGGCGATCACCGACAGGCCGAGGACGTACGGCATGAAGACGTGCGTGGCGTGCGGCGTGATCGGCAGCGAGAAGCGCAGGAAACCGTACGTGCCCATCTTCAGCAGGACGCTCGCGAGCACCACACTGCCCGCCGTGGGCGCCTCGACGTGCGCCGCCGGCAACCACGTGTGGAACGGGAACATCGGGACCTTGATGGCGAACGAAATGAAGAACGCGAGGAAGATCCAGCACTGGAACTCCGGCGCAAAGTGCTGACCCATCATCGCCGGGATGCTGAAGCTGCCGACCTTGAGGTAGAGCGCGATAATGGCGACGAGGAGCATCACCGAGCCGGCCATGGTATAGACGAAGAACTTGAGCGCGGCGTAAATCTTCCGCGGCCCGCCCCAGACGCCGATCAACAGCGCCATCGGGATGAGCATGGCCTCCCAGAAGACGAAGAAGAGGATGAAATCGAGCGCGCAGAACACGCCGACCATGGCGCCTTCCATGACCAGCAGGCAAACCATGAACTCCTTCACGCGGGTGGCGATGTAGCGCCAGGAGCAGAGCACGCAGAGCGGCATGATCAGCGTCGTCAGCAGCACGAGCAGCAGGCTGATGCCGTCGATGCCCACCGTGTACCGGATGTGCAGCGCCGGGATCCACGCACAATCCTCGACGAACTGGAACGCCGCCGTCTCCGCGTTGAACCCCGACCAGAGCGGCAGCGAAACGAGCGCGAGGACCGTGGTGGACAGGAGCGCCCACACGCGCTGCTGGCGGTCGTGGCGCAGGCTGGCCGAGACGAGGGCCGCGACGAGCGGGCCGAAGATCAGCACGCTGAGAATGGGGAAATGGGGGTTGGACGGGATCATCGTGCGAAAGCGTTGTAAGCGACCAGGAAGATCACGATGAGCACCGCCGCGATCCCGAAGGTGAGCGCCAGGTTTTGCTGCATCTGTCCGCGCTGGGCCAGGCGGAGCCAGCCGCCGACGCCCCGGATAGCCGACGCCAGCCCGTCCACCGCACCATCAATGACGCGGTC
>CAZAAF010000456.1:0-4332 GCA_964482575.1 uncultured Verrucomicrobiota bacterium
TCGTTGCCGCTACTGGGCAGGAAGGCCAGCCTGTGGCTGCTGCCCGGGACGATCCTCGCGCTGGGCGGCGTGCTGCTGGTGATGACGCAGGGCGGGCAAACCTCGTGGTCGTCGTTCGCGCGGCATGTGCAGGACAACCCCGTGGCGTACGGTCTGGCCCTGCTCGCGGCCGTGACGTGGGGCCTGTACTCGAATCTCGCGCGGCGCTGGGCTGCGCCGGGGAGCGAGGGCGCCGTCGAGTGGTTCATGCCGGTCACCGGCCTTGTCCTGCTGGGGATACGGTTGTTCACGACCGAGCCGATCGACTGGACGGTGCGGTGTGCCGGCGAGGCGGCCGGTCTGGCGGCGGTCACGACGGCGGCGTATGTGTTGTGGGACGTCGCCATGCGCAAGGGGAACATGCTGCTGGTGGTGGCGTGTTCCTATTTCACGCCGCTGTTGTCCACACTTGTGAGCTGCGCATACCTGGGCGTCGCTCCGGGACCGAAACTCTGGGCGGGTTGTTTGCTGCTGGTGATCGGCTCGCTCGTGACCTGGTGTTCGGTTTCAGACGAAAGTCCTCAACCCTCCTGACACGATTTATGATTACAACGCATCGTCAACAACCACGGGCTGCGACAGGCGGCGGGATCTTGAAAACAACCTGCTGGATGTTCCTCCTGGCGGGCGGTCTCTTCGCGCAGGCCGCCATGCCTCCACCGGCCGTGGTTCTCAAAAACGACTACGCCGAATTCACCCTCGGCGATGACGGCACCGTCGCGGGCTTTGTGGACCGGCACACGGGCGTCAATTACCACGTCCCGAAGAAGCCGGCGCCATTTGCCCGTGTGAAGAAGGGCGGCCGGGAGTTTGGCGCGACCGCGGTGACGCAGGAACACGGCATGCTGACGGTGAAGTTTGGCGAGACGGGTATCACGGCGGCGATCCAGGCCGCGTCGCGGGGCCATTATTTCATCTTCGAGGTCAAAGACCTGCAGGGCGACGGCGTGGAGGAATTCACGTTTGTGGACGTGCCGCTGACACTCCAGGGCCGGCTCGACGAGCCGTTCGCCGCGTGCGCGCTGGCGTTGAATCTCCAGACCAACGTACGCGAACTGCCGGGGCCGAACAGCCGCCTGCGCGCGTCGTGTTACCCGCGCTTCGGGTTTGCGGGCGCGAAGGTGGCGCTGGTCGCCTGCCCGCAGAAATCGTTGCGCGCGACGATGAAGGAGGTTGTCAGCGCCGCGCCGGACCTGCCCCATTCGCGCATCGGCGGGCCGTGGGCGCTCGATTCGGTGAACAATTACGGTTCCTACCTGTTCAACTCCGGCGACATGTCGGAGGAGAAGGTGGACGAATGGATCCGCCTCGCGCAGAGCCTCGGCATCACGCAGATTGATTTCCACGGCGGCCGGTCGTTCCGCTTTGGCGACTGCGAGCCAAACCCGAAGACCTACCCGCAGGGCCGGGCGAGTTTCAAGGCGGTCATCGACAAGCTGCACAAGGCGGGCATCCTCGCCGGGCTGCACACGTATGCGTTCTTCATGGCCAAAAACTGTCCGTGGGTGACGCCCGTGCCGGACCCGCGGCTTGGCAAGGACGCGACGTTCACGCTCGCCGCGCCGCTCCCGGCGGCGGCCGCCGCCGTGCCGGTCGAGGAGACCACGGAGAAAATGTCGGCCGTGACCGGCTTCTTCGTGCGCAACAGCGCGACGCTGCAGATTGACGACGAGTTGATCACCTACAGCGACGTGTCGCACACGGCGCCCTGGCAGTTCACCAAGTGCAAGCGCGGCGCCTGGGGCACGAAGGTGGCGGCCCACGCCAAGGGCGCCAAGGTGCATCACCTGCGCGAATGCTTCGGGTTGTTCGTGCCGGACGGCGACTCGACGCTCCTCACCGATGTGGCGGCGGCGACGGCCACGATGTTCAACGAATGCGGCTTCGACATGATCTATCTCGACGCGCTCGACGGCGAGGACGCGATCGCGGGCGCGGCCAACGGCTGGCACTACGGGTCGAAGTTCACCTTCGAAATCTGCAAACGGCTCCAGCGGCCGGCGATCATGGAGATGAGCACGTTCCATCATCATCTCTGGTATGTGCGGTCGCGGATGGGCGCGTGGGATCACCCGACGCGCAGTCACAAGAAGTTCATCGACATCCATTGCGTTGGCAACGACCCCTGCCGCCGGATGTTCCTGCCGGCGCATCTGGGCTGGTGGGCGTTCAAGACGTGGACCGGCCCGCAGGGCGAGCCGACGTTCGCGGACGACATCGAGTATCTCTGCGCCAAGGCGCTCGCCAACGACAGCAGCCTCTCGGTCATGGGCATCACCCCCGAGAACGCGCCGAAGACGCCCGCGCTGCCGCGCCTGGCGGCGATTGTGAAGCGCTACGAGACGCTGCGCCGGGCCCGATATTTTCCCGAATCGGTGAAGGAGACCCTGCGCGCGCCGGGCGATGAGTTCATGCTGGTCGAATCCGCGAAGGGGAAATTCGAGTTCCGCCGCGTCCAGTACGACAAGCACAAGATCGCGGGCCTCGATGGCTGGAGCAACGAGTGGAAGGTGACGAACAAGTTCGGCCGCCAGCCGCTCCGGCTGCGGATCGAGGCGCTCATGTCCGCCGGTCCTTATGACGCGCCCGGCAACATCACGCTGGCGGACTTTGCCGATGCGGCCGGGTTCGCCAAACGCGTGCCGACGGCCGCCATTGCCGCCGGGCTCGAACCGTCCAGCCAGTGCGTGAAAACCGGCAAGGTCAGCGGATGTTATACGGCGACGAACAAGGGAACGGCGCGCGAGGGTGCGTGGTCGAACGAGGGCAGGACCTTTGAGCCGCCGGCGAACCTCACCGGTCACGAGGCGCTCGGCGTCTGGGTGCACGGCGATGGCAAGGGCGAGCTGCTGAACCTCCAGTTGAAGAGCCCGATGCATCTCTCGCACGGCATTGGCGACCATTATATTGATGTGGATTTCACCGGCTGGCGCTACTTCGAGCTGGTCGAGCCGGAAGGACGGCGGCACGCCGATTGCCGCTGGCCCTACGGCGACATCTACTCCATCTATCGCGAATCCGTCCGGCCCGCCAGCGTCGAGAGCCTGAATCTCTACTTCAACAACCTGCCGCCGAAGGACACGGCGACATGCCATCTCAGCCCGATTCGCGCGTTGCCGACGGTGAAGGCGAAACTGCGCAACCCGGCCATCGCGCTTGGCGGCAGGACGATCCGGTTCCCGGTGGAGATCGAGAGCGGGCAATATCTGGAGTTCAATTCACCGACGGACTGCAAACTCTATGGTCCCGCGGGCGAGTTGATTGGCGAGGTGACACCCCAGGGCGACGTGCCGTCCCTCGACGCCGGCGAGAACCCGGTGAAGTTCACCTGTGAACCGCCCGCCGGGCTCAATCCGCGCGCGCAAGTCTCGGTGATCAGTCAGGGTGACTTTATTGGCAAATAGATTTATTGAATCAGGAGATCCTCCGGCGCTCGTGGCGAACACGTGGCGTGCGGGGTTGCCCGTCGGTTTGAAAACAGGAGCAGACGAACCATGAAAGAACACGTTTTGTCCCGCAGGACGTTTGTCGGACGGCTTCCCCTGGCCGTCGGTGCGTTGTCGCTGGCCGCGCGGACGTCCCCCGCGGCCGAGGCCGGCGGCCTGAACGTTGGCTTCATCGGCCTCAAGGGTCATCAGGGCACGGTCGTGTCCGCCTTGAAGGAAGCCGGGTGTCGCGTCGCCATGGTGTGCGACGACGAACCCACCGTGCTCGACCGGGCGAAGAAATGGCCGGCGGTTGACGCCGGCACGAAATATTTCACCGACTGGCGCGCCGCGCTCGATAGCGGGAAGCTGGACATCGTGTGCGAGGCGGGCGTGGACAGCATGCGCGCGACGATTCTCCAGGCGTGCGCCGGCCGCGGCATCCATGTCATCAGCGAGAAACCGCTGGCGTGGACGCTGGACGAACTGGCCGCGTTGAAGGACGCTGTTGCCAAAACGCGCATTCATCTGACCCTGCTGCTGACGATGCGCTTCGAGCCGGCGTACATGGCGATTCGCGAGCAGATTGCCGCCGGCGCCGTTGGCAAGGTCTGCCAGGCGGCGATGCAGAAATCCTACAAGCTCGGCAACCGGCCCGAGTGGCAGCGCCGCCGCGACACGTTCAGCGGCATCATCCCGTACATCGGCATTCACGCGCTCGACCTGATTCGCTGGACGACGGGCTGCGAATTTGCCTCGGCCATGGGTTTCCAGGGGAACACCGGCCATCCCGATCTGCGCAACATGGAGGACAACGCGAGCATTGCATTCCAGCTCGCCCATGGCGGCTCGGGCGCCGTGCGGCTCG
>CAZAAF010000457.1:0-4320 GCA_964482575.1 uncultured Verrucomicrobiota bacterium
CAGCAGAATCATGGCGACGGGAACCTAGCGGCGGAGGGGCGGACCGTCAACCGGTACGGGAGGATCCTACGGCTGGAACACCAGCGGCGCGACCGTGGCGAAGCGATTCCGCCGCCACGCGCGCCGTGTCCTCCGACACCGCAAACCAGTCGTCGCCACGATACACGCTGAAACGGCGGACCTCCGAGTCTTCACGGTAGGTGGACATCGCCTGTTCGAGGCGCTCCAGCAACGCCTTGACCTCTTGTTGCGTTGTTTCGACGGCCACAGGCGTGGCCGGTTGGAGAAACTTCACCGAGTAAACCGTGCCCATCGTGAGGCCGGAAAGTGTCACCTGTCCGCCAGGTTGCTTCCGCTGCAAGTAGTCCGCGATGATCTCGTTCGGTTCATACGCTGCCCAGCAGGCTTTGCTTCCATCGCGCAGCCAGATGACCCGAAACTGAGGCTTTTCGCTGCCAACAACGGACTTCGATAACTCCGACGGATCTGCAGACCAATCAATGCAGACTTTGCTTTTTAGCTCCTCGAAACTCCAAGACTGACTGCGGGATCTCTTCACACATGTATCGTAATCAGCACGCAGCTCGTCCCAGCCCTTCGGCCATTGATCGTTGTTTGCCTCCATGTGAGCGACCACCAAGTCCGCAGCCCACCAAACGGCATATGCGTCGCGAACTATTTCGCCAATTTCATGATAAAGCCAAAAGCCACCGCCAATCACAACGCAGCTCACGATGATTGCTATGTAACGAGAAGTACGGCGCATAATATCACCATCCTAATCATCTCGACGTCATACAGGTTGTTCGTGGCAGGGCGCGACCGCCGGGCGCGCCGCATCGTAATCGTTTCGGCCGGCCCAGCGGTCCGGCCCTACCTTTTGGCGGTCAGAGACCGCCGCAGCAGCAGCGACGATGTCTTTTGCAGGAAGTCGCTTTGGGGTTATCATCGTTTGGGCCAGTTCAGGTGTTTGTGAAGGAACTCGAACGTGCCGACACCGTGAATTTCGTGAGGGCCGTTGAAGTATTCGAACTCACAACGGTCGCCAATGCCGAGCAGGTCGTAGCGGCGTTTGGTCTTGGCGTATTCGTAGGCCACCATCTCGTCCACGCCCACGCCATCGAAATGGCCGCGCTCGACCATGAACGGCCGCGGACAGATCAGCCACGACATCTCGGCGTAGTTGAACGTGTTGCCGAGGTTCCACTCGAAGATTTCATACTCGCCGGCAAACATGTAACTGCCGTTGAAGGTCGTGGAGGCGTTCTTGGCGATCCAGTCGTTGTAGTCGCCGGAGCAGATCGAGAGGCAGTACTTCTCCAGCATCGCCGGCAGCCGCATCGCCGATTTGCCGCCGTAGCTCAGGCCGTAGAACGCGATGCGGTCGCCGTCCACGAACGGCAGCGACGCGAGCCACTCCAGCGTCCGCTCGTGCTGGTGCACGATGACGGCGAAGAGCGTCTTGCCGAGCGGGTTGAGCTTGCGCTGCAACACGCGGAAAGCGTCCTTGCCGATATAGGGATTCTGAGGCGAATAGGTGATGAAGCCCTCCTCGGCGAGTTTGTTGGCAAATTGCGCGTAGGCCTTGTGCCCCTTCTTCGGGTCCGCGCAATCCTGCGGCCGGCCTTCCAGCCCGTGCTGGCAGACGACCACCGGCCGGCGCTCGCCGGGTTTGAGATCCTTCGGCACGAGCAGAATGCCGTAGTCGAAGACGTCCGGCCACACATCGAGCACCACCTCGTAGCCGCGATACGCTGGCTCGTCATACACCAGCCGCGAGCGGGGATTCACCGGCAGCGACGCGGGCGGGAAGCGGCCGATGACCTCGTCCCACAGGTACTCGCGATACGCGCGCGTGTCCTCCTGGTATTTCTTCACCGCCGCCGCGGGCTCCTTCGCGAGCGGGAACCCCCGGTGGCTGAGGTCCAGCCCCGGCTTTTTCCATAACTCCGCCCGGCGCGTCTCGCCCTCGCGCAACATGCGCTGAGTGTGTTCGACAAGCTGGTCGAATTGGCGGTGGAAACGCCCTGTGTCCGTGGCGAGGCTTCCGGTAAACTGTGCGCCAATTACGGGAATTGGTTTTGAACGAACATGCAGTGCGTTCAGGAATGGAAGTTCGTTGGAAAAACCCTCGCTGGCGAAAAGAGTATTGGAATTGAACGGATAATTATCGGGCATGCCCATTGCGAACGGTGGATGCAATGGTTCGACGAGCTTTTCTGCGCGATTGAATTCTGATGAAACAGGAGACACGCGCGGTGTGGCAATGATGCCCGGCGCAGCTCCGGCACGGCCCTGCGATGGCGGGGGCGGTCCCTTGATTTCCGGAGAGCGACACGGGTCAATGACCAAAGCGCGTGGCGCAACCAGACTGGCGATCTCGGCATCGCCGAATTCCTCCAACAAACCGAACACGTTGCGGTAGATCGGCTCGCGCCAAAGCTGCTCGCGAGCCTGGAAGTAACCACTGACAAGGGCCGCGTTGATTCGCGTGTCGGCCGCGGCCGCATAGAACGCGAGCAACCCGCCTTCGCCATAGCCGATGACGCCGATGGAACGTTTCGACGCGCCGGCGGCAAACCAATCCACCGCGGCGAGCACCTTCTGCACCTCGTAGCCGATGATATGCCGTCCCATTTCGAACGCGGCGCGATAAATGAACTCGCGATGCGGCTGGTTCGTCATGCGGATGTTTGGATTGCCGGAATAGGTGTCGCGACGGTCCATCAGCATCGGCACGAGAACGCGGCAGCCCATCTGCGCAAGGCGGGACGGAAACGACTTGATCAACATCTCCGGCGTCGCGTCGCAATCCGGCAGCGCGACGATATCCGCCACCGGCTCCTTATCCGGCTGCAACAGCCATCCTTCCGCATCCACGCCGGGCAGCACGCTCCAACGCACCGCGAAAATCTTGTAGCTCGGGCCTGCGCCCACCTGTCCTGAATCCGTTGGCGTCGCGAGCACATGCAACTCCGGCTTTACCCGCTCATCCACCACGCCGATGATTTTCTTGAACCGTTCGCGGTTCGGTTCGATGGATTTGGCGTAGGCTTTGGGCGAGGAAAAGTCGCGATGCCATTTGGCGGCGCGGCGCTCGACGCTGGCGGCCAGTTCGCGGTCGAGGAAACGGTCAATTCCGGCGACCATGTCCATCGAGAAGTCGTTGGTGCCGGTGAGCGGCTGGGTGCCGGGTAGAAGTCTGTCGTCAGCCACGGCGGCACCGGCGGTGAGAAGCAACGCGAGCAGGGCGGCAAAGGACGGGGCTTTCATGACGGTTTTATGCCACGCCGATGGCGGTTTTGGAAGGCGGTTGTCGGTGAACGGCTTTTTGCGACAACCCGGTTGCGCGGCGGCCAACAAGGGTTAGGTTTGCCGACTATGAAATCAAGACTCCTCGCAATCGCTTGTCTGAGTTTGTTGCCGATGGTGATCGCGCTGGCGGAGCCGCCCAACGTGGGCGACAAGGCGCCGTTGTTCCAGGCGGCGGGTCATCCGCACGCGGTCAATCTCGCCGACCTGATCGGCAAGCAGAACATCGTGCTCTATTTCTACCCAAAGGATTTCACCGGGGGCTGTACCGTGGAAGCGTGCGATCTGCGCGACGGGTTCGAGGCGTTGAAGGGATTGGACGCGGTGGTGTTTGGCGTAAGCTACGATTCAGTCGAATCGCACGCGAAATTCGCCGAGCACCACAAGCTGCCGTTCGGGTTGATTGCCGACACCGACCACAAGGTGAGCAGCCTGTACGGTGCTGCGAGGGATAAGTACTGCTCGCGCGTTACATTCATCATCAACAAGTCGGGCCGGATTGCCTGGCGCGACCTGGCCGTGAATGCCAGGAAAGCCGCCGCCGACATCCGGGCGGCACTGGAACAGATCAAACGAGAGGACAAGAAATAATGAAGAGGCGATGGATCGGGATCATGGCGTTGGCGGGGGCGATGCTGGCCGCACCGATGTTTGCCGGGGAGATCGAGATCAAGGTTCCCACGGCGGTTTGCAGCATGTGCCGCGACACCATTGTCAAAACCATCAAGGGCGTCGATGGCGTCCAGGCCGTGAAGCCCGACATGGAGAAGAAGGTGATGCTGGTCACCGTCGAGAACAAGGACGGCATCCAATCGAAAATCGAGCAGGCAGTCTCGAAGGCCGGCTATCAGGCCAATAATGTGAAGGCTGACCCGCAGGCTTTTGCCAGCCTGCCCGGCTGTTGCCGGGCCAAACCGGGAAGCTGCAAGTAGCACGCCGCGTTGCTGCTGACGACTCCGTTCAGCGGGTCAACAACACGGGCACGGGGCTCTTGCGGACGACATAGCT
>CAZAAF010000458.1:0-4317 GCA_964482575.1 uncultured Verrucomicrobiota bacterium
CCTGGTCGGCGAGCGTCTGGAAGCCGAGGCTGTGATACGCCTCCGCCAGCGCGCTGCTGACGGTCTCATTCGGTCCCTGCTCCTGATGCGCGTTCAGGAAGGCGCTGATAGCCTCCTCGAACCGCCGTTGCAGCAGATGTTCGTAGCCGGCGAACGGCACCAGCCCGCTCGGTTTCATCCCCGGCTTCGTGAACAGGTGAAACCGGTGGATGGCGTACAGGAAGAACAGCGCGCGCACCCGCTGGTAAAGGTTGTCGCTCTCGCGGCGGAAGACGTCGAGCGCATCGCACTCCGCCAGCAACTCCGCCAGCGTCGCCCTGCGGCAGAGGGCGTCGAGCGACTGGTCGCGCACCGCCGGGTCGGCGGAGGTGATGATGTTGATGAGTTCGGACGTGGCCATGGTCGTGTTCGGGGGCGTTGGGGCGTGTGTCGTTTCGTCCGTGGTTAGTCGCGGCCGGTGGCGAGCAGTTCGACCAGTTCGGCCAGCACCTCGGCGCGGTCCGGCCCGGCGAAGGCCAGCGCGAGCTGAGCCACCAACAGGCCGTATTGGACGCCGATGTCGTAGCGCCGGCCTTTCATCTCATACGCCAGGTACCGCTCGATCCCGGCGAGTTCCGCCAGCGCCGGGGAGAGATGGACATTGCCGGTATCGCTCTTCGCATGGCGTTCGAGAATCTCCATCACCGCGGGCGTCAGGACATGGATGCCAAAGAAACAGAGGTAATACCCCGCACGCAGGCCGGGCACGATAAGGCTCTGTTCCGCCTCGGTCGGCGTGGGCTTCTCCAGCACGCGCTCGATGTTGTACAGCAGCGGCTTCACCGGCACGCGTTTGCCGCCCACCGTGCCGTAATTCGTCAGCATCGTCTCGCGGGTGGGCTGCACCGCCGAGACCGCGCACTGCTCTGCCTCCGCGATCTCCACGAGCTGCCGGGCGCACGTCTTCCCGTGCTCGTCGCGGCTCAGGTACAGGTGGTCGCCCACCAGGTGGAGGAACGGATCGTTGCCGATAAACTCGTGCGCGCAAAGCACCGCGTGGCCGTACCCGCGCGCCGGCGTCTGTTCGACAAAGCGCAACTGCCGCGCGTGGTCGCCCGCCGCGCGGACGTAGGCGGCGTGATCGCCGGGATGAATGACCACACAGACCTCCTCCATCCCCGCATTCAATGCCTCCTCGACGATGATGCGCAGCGCGGTCTTCTGGACGCGGTCGCGGTCCACCAGCGTCTGGAGAGGCAGGCCGCGCTGGTTGCGGCCCGCGGCGGTGATGACGGCTTTCTTGATCTTCATAATGTTCGAATCCTGAATGCCAATGCCGGCGATTCTGAACCAAACCGCGCGTAAAATCAAAACCGTTCAGTCCAGCGGCACGGTGTCGTCGCCCTGCGAGGTGACGTCCACCACCCGCCGGCCGTCCACAAGCACCTGATAGGCGACGCCCTTCCGCGCGTGGATGACCGCCTTGCCACCGCGCAGCGTCACCGGGAACGGCGCGACCACCCGATGGCCGTCCGCGACGGCCACCGCCAGTGAATCGAGCTTCCCCTCCACCACCAGCCGCAGGCTGACAATAGCGCAGGGGTTGATGTTCCACGGGTTCCGCTGCTGTTCGGCGAGGCTGAACGAATCCGGCACGCACCCGGCAAACTCGCCATCGGGATACTGCATTTGCTCGGCGGTGATGAGAATGCCCTCGGCCAATTGCCGCCAGTTGAGCGTCTTGTCATACGGCACCAGCATCATCAGCGCATAGGCGTAGTCATACCCGCACCATTGGACCGGCAGGCCGATCCAGTTCGGCGCGCGCCAGTTCGTGGCACCCAGCACCGGCGTCGTGGCGTACATCATCACCGGCTTGCAGCTCCATTGATACACGAACGGCAAGCCCGTGATGGCCCAGCGCCGAGCCTGGTCGAGATATTCGCGCTTCCCCGTCAGTTCGTAGCCGCGCACGTAGGCATGGACCAGGTGTGCCGACCCGAGGATGTCGGGCGTATGCAACGCGCACTCCCACGTTTGCGCGCCGCGCGGCACGCAAAACCGCTTCATGTAGTCCAGCGCCTTGATCCCGCCCTCCAGCGCCGCCGGATCGCCCGTGGCGCGTGCATACTCCAGCAACGGGACCGCGTTCGCGCCGCAGTAGCCGCTGGCGGTGTCCTCGAAGTGACCGCGCTGGTACTTGCCGGTATAGCGGAACGACCCGTCCGGCTTCTGCTGCGAGAGGAGATGCCGGACTTGCGACGTCTTCACCTTCAGCCATTCGCCGGCACGGCCCGTGACGAAATAGACGGCTTCGTTGCGGATGTGCGAGCCGGCCATCACCAGTTTCGGCAGAGACGGCGCCTCGCCCGTCAACCGCCAGAGCGTGGACGCGTGGTCGGCAAACGTCTCCCGCTTCCAATGCGCCTCGGCACAGTGTCCCCAGCCCTCGTCCGTCTTCAAGGGCGGGCCGGTCAACGCCTTCAGCGAGAGCGCCGTCTGCGCCTCGCGGCTGCGCGGCGGCTTCGGCAACTCCGGCAGGCCGCGCTTCTTCACCGCCCAGAGGATCAGGTCCTCCATCGGCCCCGGCTTGCCCACCCGG
This sequence comes from uncultured Verrucomicrobiota bacterium, assembly GCA_964482575.1. Classification (GTDB taxonomy): domain Bacteria; phylum Verrucomicrobiota; class Verrucomicrobiia; order CAIQCK01; family CAIQCK01; genus CAIQCK01. The sequence continues at coordinate 2,582 of CAZAAF010000458.1, forward strand.
ATCGTCGCCTCGATTGTCTTTCCCCGCAACGCGGCGCGATGTCCCGCCGCGCCATCCAGGAAATCCGGCGTGGCAAAGACCGGCTGGAGCGTCATCTCCCGCCACGTCATCGCCGCCGAGGCCCGGTCGGTGACGAACGCCATCAACGGCATCGTGACCTTCAACGGGTCCGGCGCGAACCGCAGATGCTCCTCCGTCTCGATGTCGAGCGTCGAGGACGAGGCTTCGGCCTTGCCCAGGTACTCCAACCCGGCAAACACCCCCTGCTCCAGGCTGCCCAGCGCCCGCAGCACCGGTCCTTCGCACGGCGTCTCGCTCTGCACCGTCACCGCCATCTCGCTCCCCTTGAGCGCCACCGAGACCTTGACGCCGTCACCGGCAAATCGCACGGGATCGCCCTGCCCGGCCAGCTTGAGCTTCGGCAGGACACCGTCGCGCCAGACCAGCGGGGCGAGGAAGCCCACGAGCTGGCCGCCGACTTCGATGCGCGCCCCGGTCCCGTCGCGGGCCACTTTCAATACCACGTCACCGGCCTTCCGCGTAATCCAGTCGCCCTCCGCCTCCGCATCCGCGACGAAGGCCGTCCGCCGGAGCGCGGGCAACCCCTCGGCAACGACCGCCAGATCGTGCGCCACGAAAGGCGCTGTTCCAGGAACCGGGAATGTCACGGTTTGGCCGCCGTTGGCGGGCAACGTCACCCGCCGCCCCTCCACGGTGCACGCCAGCACCCGGTCCGCGTGGTTGGTCAGCGACAGCGACACCTGCCGGCCAGTCGTGCGCAGCGACGCAATCTCCAGCGGGTGGAGGATTTCGCGGATGAGTTCCACCTTCTCCACCTCGATCAATCCCGGCGCGCTCCCCGGGTCGAACCGCAGCGCCGTCACCGTGCCGCTCGCCGCCAGCCGCACCGTGTACTCATGCCACTGGCCATCGTGCAGGAGCTTGAAGTGTTCGCTTCGATCCTCCTCGGTGCGCGGCGCATCCGCCGTCATCCAGAAAATTTGTCCGTTGCCGGCGGTGGCGCACCGGACGCGGAGCTTCACGGCCAACGGTCCTTCGACGCGGAAGCCGGGACTGGCCAGATAGGGATCCTTGCCGGTGCTTTGGATCTTCAGCGCGCCGCCATCGGCCGCGACCGTGCAATCATGCAGCGCCCTCCATCCCGCGGCGCCCGACGCGAACGACCACGCCTGCAGCGACTCCGTCCGGAGCAATGGGCGCGGCCAGGGATTGATGTCACCGGCCTGGACGACGGCGGCTCCGAGGCCAAGCGCGACCGCCAGTCCTGCAATACAACGACACCCTCTGCCCATGGGCTTCTTGTTCATGATTGGTCATCCTCAAACCCCGGCGACCGGATACGGCCGTCAACGATCCAGCGATTTCAGGCTCAGCAAACGTTTTTTCACCTCGGCATTGGTCGGATCCAGCCGCGCCGCCTGCTGGTAAAAGTCGCGGGCGACAAAGAGGTGGCCCTCGATGTCGTTCAACAAGGCGAGATTGCGCGCTGCCAGGAAACTGTAGGGGTCGAGCGAGTAGCCATGCAGGAACGCCTCCCGCGCCTCCTTGACCCGGTTGAGGCTGTAATAGACCACGCCCATGTTGATCCAGGCGAGCGCATGTGCCGGCTGCACCGCCACGGCATGGGCAAACTCCTTGATGGCCTCGGCCGGCTGGCGGGCCGCCAGCAGCGCATTGCCCCGCCGCAAGGCCCGATCGGCCTCGTCCAGCGGAAT
>CAZAAF010000459.1:0-4310 GCA_964482575.1 uncultured Verrucomicrobiota bacterium
CGCCGGACCTGACCGAGACCGAGCAGGCCAAACTCAAGAGTCTGGTCGCGCTCTGCGCCGGGAAAAAGATCCCGCTGTTCACCTGCCGTGCCTCGGAACTTCCCAAGGGGTGGAAGCGCGCGGAATGATTTGCCCCCTTCTCGTCTCGCAGAGTCCCGTTCGCCCACCCTACAGCCCCTTCCGGAGAAACTCCAGATAGGCCAGGACGTCGCGGGTCATGCCGGCGAAGCGGGCGATTTCCTTGTCGTCGGGGCTCATGATGACGTAGAGCGGGAGGGCGGCGTCGCCGAAGCGGGCGACCTGGAAATCCTGGTTTTGCTGGCCGTGCGGACCGCCGTCGGTGTAGAGCCGCACGCGGACGAACTTCTGCAGCTCCGCCTCCACCGTCGGTTCCGGGAACATGCTGATCTCCATCCAGCGGCAGTTCGTGCAGGTGTAACCGGTGAAATCGATGAACACATTCCTGCCCTCGGCCTTCGCCTGTTTCAGCGCGGCGGCGTAGTCATCGCCCCAGGACAGTTTGTCCTGCTGTTTGAGCGCGATCGGCACCGGCAGGTAGGAATCAATCAGGTTCGGCGGGGGAACCTTCCAGAAGCCCGGCGCCATCACCAGCGCCAGCGCGAAGAACACGATGCTGAACATCCAGCGGGCGACGCCGACTTTCCCCACCGGCGACTCGTGCGGCATGCGGACCTTGCCGAGGATGTAGAGGCCCGTGGCCACCGCCAGCACCACCCAGCTTGCGAGCACCACCGGCGTCGTGAAGACGCCCCAGTTCCAGATGAGGTCGGTGTTGCTGAAAAACTTCATCGCCGCGGCCAGTTCGAGGAAGCCCATCACGACCTTGGTGGCATTGAGCCAGCCGCCGCTCCTGGGCAGGCGGGCGAGCCACGATGGAAAGAGCGCCAGGAGCACGAACGGCGCGGCGAACGTCGCGCTGAACACGCTCATGCCCACCAGCGGCCAGAACCACGCGCCCCGCGTGATCGCCACCAGCAACGGCCCGATGAACGGCGCGGTGCAGGTAAAGCTCGTCAGCGTGAAGACCAGCGCCATGAACATCGCGCCGACCGTGCCCGCGCCCGCGCGCGACTGGGCCGCGTCAATCCACGACGACGGCAGTTGGAACTCGAACAACCCGAACAGGCTCAAGGCGAACGCGACGAAGAGGACGCCGATGGCAAGGTTCACCAGCGGGCTGGCGGCGAATTTGTTGGCGCTGCCCGCGCCGAGCGCCAGCGTGAGCACCACGCCGACGAGCGTGAAAGTCGCGACGATGCCGAGACCATAGACCGCGGCGAGTTGCAGCGCGCGCCGCCGGTCATGCGACGCCTCCTTGGTGAAGAAGCTCACGGTGATCGGGATCATCGGGAAGACACACGGTGTCAACAGCGACACCAGGCCGGAGATGATCGCCAGCAGGATCAGTCCGCCGAGCCCGTCGGCCTGGCCGCCGAACTTCTCCGGCGCGGCGGTGACGGCCGCGACAGACTCCGCGCGCGGCGCACCCGGCTCGACTGTAAGTTCCGCGGCGAACGGCAGGTTCATCGGCGGCAGGCAGTTCTGGGCGTTGCACAGCATGAAATGGATCTTGCCCTCGATCTTCTGCGCGCCCGCCGCCGTGCCCGTCTTCAACACCAGCGGCGCAACAAACTCCGTCCGGCCCTCGTGCAACTCGACATCCATATCGAACGCCGTATCGCGCACGCGCTTCGGCGCCGGGCCGGTGAATGCGCCGGCGCTGCCGATGACGGCGTTCTCCGCCAGCGTGAGGACGGTCTTCTCCGGGCCGCCGGGTTTCTGCGTGAGCGAGTACAGGTGCCAGCCTTCGTCAGGGACGGCGGTGACAATGAGCTTCACCGTCTCGCCGCCCCGGGCCACTGCCGGCTCGATGCGCGCGCTGATTTCGACATGACGGGGGGACGCGGCGAAGGCGGCCGCGACGGCCAGCCAGCACGCCAGGAAAGGCCAAAGACGTTTCATTGTTGGAATTTCTACGCTGGCCGCCGCCAGAGGTCAACTGTGCCGGCGGCAAAGCAGGACAGGCGACCCGCCTGCTCCCGCGCCGCTTGGTCCCGGTCAATGACCGGACAGGCAGGATACCTATCCTACTTTCCCGTCCGCAGCGCTTTCAATGCCGCTTCCAGCACGGGATCGCGCGAGGCGAAATCCGCCGCCGTGGTTTTCACTTCGATATCCGGCGCAATGCCCTCCTCTTCGAAACAGGTGCCGTCCAGCCGTAAGACCTTCCAGCTCGGCAAATGGACGGTCACGCCATTGCCCAACGCAATCGGTTTCGGATTGCCAGAGGAACCGAACGATTTTTCACCGACGAGGACGCAACCGGGAACCTGTTTCATCATCAACAGGAACGACTCGCAACTGCTCATGTTCACCGGGCCCATCAGCACGGCCACCTTGCCGCGATAGGCGGGACCTTTCGGATTCGGCTGGATGGAGCGTTCCGCGACCGGGCCAAACCGGCCGTCCCGGATGCTCACGTGTTTGGCATATACCTTCGGCCCAGTGACAAAACAGCCCGCGAATGTCTGTGCCAGCGGCTCGGCTCCGCCACTGTTGGGCCGGACATCCACAATCAGCGCCTTGCAGCCGGCCAGATCCTTCAGGGCGTCCAGCGCCGGCTCGAGCACGGCGGGGTCACGTTTCCAACTGGCAATCAGAATGTAGCCAATCCCGTCCGGAAATTTTCCCGACCCCACTTCCCGGCTGCGTTGCGTCCATGCGGGCACGAGCCTGCCGAGCGTGGGCAGGCTGATGTTGCGGGGCACGTCGCGTTGCCAGACTGTGACACTCTTGCCGTTCACCTCCACCCGAATGTGCATGTCCTTCGCCAGACCCAGAAGTCTGGCCGTTTCGTCGGCGAACTGCTGCGGCGTTGGGGCCGCCGTCAGGGACACCGCGTGTTCCTCCAGCACCTTGTCCCAATCCACCTTGCGCAATTCGCGGTAGGAATACTGTTGCTGAAGCGCCGTCCTCAGCCGTTCGATGGCTGCCTTGTTTTCCTCCGGCGTGAGCGCGGCGCATGCCTCGGACGCCAACAAACACATCAACAATCCACCGACCCATTTCCTCATGGCATCCTCCTCCTTCAATTCCGGTGAATCGCGGCCTTGGAGCGCGATTTCATGACTCGTCGTGGCCATCGCGTCCGGAGGCCGCGTTCCACTTTGTATCCTGTCAAACCGTCATTTGCCCCGCACGTCGTAACAATAAAGATTGGTGTCGTAACGAAGGTAGAGCCGGCCACCGATGACAACCGGGTGCGCCCAGCTTGGCCCGCTGCCGGCCACCTGGAGTTGACCTTTGACTTCAAGGCCCTGCGGCGAACAGGTCGCGAGCGCGGCACGGCCGCCGTTTTCGCCGAAGAGATAGAGCATGCCATCGGCCCAGCAGAGTGATCCCTTGCCCACGGCCTGCTCGAACCATTTCTTTTCGCCGGTCTTCAGGTCGAGACAGCTCCAGCCGTTGTTGTGGTTGCCGTAGATGCAGCCGCCCTCGATGATGTACCCGCCGTGATGACAGATCATGTCCTGCGTGGTCCATGCCTGCTCGGCCTTGCCGCCGGCGGCGAGCTTCATGCAGATGCCGCCCTTGCCGTAACCGTTCGCCCAAAAAACATACCCGTCGCTGCAGGCGGGTGTGGGACAGTTGGCCGTGTTGTTGGCCGAGAACGCATTCTGCCACAACAACTCGCCGTTGGTCGCGTTGACACACACCAACCCGGCGCGCGTGCCGGTCACGATCATCGGGACGTTGCCGAACGTGAAGGGCAGGCAGGAACCGTATTCCGGCCCGGCGCTGAACCCTTTACTGCTCCAGACCTTCGAACCGGTGTTTTTGTCGAGCGCGACGATGCAGCCCTGCCCGCCCGGCTTGAAAATGGCGAGCTTGCCCAGGATGAGCACCGACTCGGCGTAGCCCCAACCGCCCGGCGTACCGCCCATGGCCGTGGCCCGGGGGCCCCACTTGCGCGTGCCGTTTTTCACGTCGTAGCAGCCCATCAGCCCGTCGCCAGCCAGCAGATAGACATTTGCGCCATCCACCGGGGGCGAACTGCGCGCGCCCCCGACATTCTTGCAAACACCGCCGGCGTCCACCTTCCATTTCTGTTTGCCCTCCATGTCGAGTGCAAACAGCGACAGTTTGTCGCCCGATTCGCCGGTGATGTAGATCGCACCACCGCTGACGGCCACGCTCGAAAATCCCTTGCCGAGATTGTCGATCTTCCAAAGCAGTTTCGGGCCGCCTTCGGGCCATTGTTTGAGCAACCCCTTGTCGGGGGACTTGCT
>CAZAAF010000460.1:0-4292 GCA_964482575.1 uncultured Verrucomicrobiota bacterium
CTGGGCCGTCGAACGTGCTTACGGCTCCACTCGGTAGAGGGCAGTCCTGGTCCGGATGAACAGCGCCTTGCCGGAAACGGCGGCAGAGGCCATGCAGCCGTCGTCGAGTTTGTTTTCGGCCAGCAACTTGAACTCGCGCGCGGCCTGGATCACCGTCGTCTTGCCGTCGCGGTCAAAGAAGTAAAGGCGGCCTTCGCTGGAGATGGGCGCCGCCGAAAAATCGCCACCGATTTTCTGCTCCCACACCACCGCGCCGGTCATGGCGTCGAGGCAGGTGAGGATGCCGTTGTCGCTCACCATGAACAGCAGGTTGCCCATGAGAATGGGCGACGGCATGGTCGGCACGTTGCGCGGGGCCTTCCACACGACATGCGTGTCGGTCACCACGCCATGGCCGCCGGGGCGGACTGCCCAGACCGACGCCTTGCCCATGCCGGTGCAGGCGTAGATCAACCCGTTGCCGTACGGCAACGGAGTGGTTCTTGCGTTCTTCGGTGCGCCACAGTTCCTTGCCGGTCAACGGATCGTAGGCGTAGAACGCCATCGAGCCGGGATCGATGAGGATCGGCGCGCCGCCAAACGACGCCACCAGCGGGGTGCAGAATCCCTTGCGTCTGTCCCCGGCCCTATCCGGCTTTCCGTCCTTGTCGAGGTCCTTGAAATCCACCGTGCGGTTGGTCTTCCACACCGTCTTGCCGGTGGCCTTGTCCATCGCGATGACGAATTGGGCATCGCCGCCATCGAAGTTCACGATGAGCAGATTGCCGAACAGGATCGGCGAGGCGCCGGCGCCGCGGACATGGTCGATCTGCAGGTCGCGCCGCTGCCACAGCACCTTCCCGGTCGCCGTGTCGAGGCAGGCGGTTCCCGGCGTGCCGAACGTGACATAGACACGTCCCTCCTCGATCACCGGCGTCGGCGAGGCCGGGCTGTTGAGTTTGATGATGAACTGCGGCGTCTCCACATCGAACAGCTTCGTGTCGTGCAGGATTTTCCCGGTATCGCGGTCCACGCACACAACGAACAGTTGTTTTGCGTCCTCGGTGGCGGTGGTCACCCAGATTTGACTGCCCCAGATCACCGGCGACGACCAGCCTTTGCCGTGAATCGGCGTCTTCCACTTGATGTTCTGCGTTTCACTCCACGTCAGCGGCAACCCCTTGGCGTCGGAATGTCCCTGCCCCTCCGGGCCACGAAACTGCGGCCAGTTCTCACCGGGAAAGGCGGGCTGAGAAAGGATCACGGCGAGGGTGAGGGTTGAAGCAAACCGTTTCATCATGATGCGTCCAAACTACCAAGCCCCGCCACCCGCGGGCAACGTCATTTCAACAGGCACAAGAGTGGACAGGATGGACAGGATTCGGGCGGCACAGTCCGTCCCAACCTGCCATCTCCTTGTTCTCACCATTTCTCCCAGTGGACGTAATCGCGGTTAAAGCGGGTCCGCGGCTCCTTCGCTTCGCCGGGACGACCCAGCGCAATCCCCGCCACGGGAATGACCGACGGAGGCAAGGACAGGATCTCCCGCAGTTTGCGGATGCGCTCTTCCCGCGGATGGACGCCCAGCCAGCACGCGCCCAGACCGAGGGCGTGGGCGGCGAGCAACAGGTTCTCGATGGCGGCCGAACAATCCTGCAGCAAGTAGCTGAGTTGGTGATCGTGCGCCACCTCGAGGTCGCCGCACACGACGATGCCCAGCGGCGCCGCCGCCAGCATGCTGCCGTTGGGCAGCGCCGACGCGATGGCGGACAACGTCGGCTGGCTGCGGATGACCACGAATCGCCACGGGTCCCGGGCCACCGCCGACGGCGCGGCCATGGCCGCCTGCAACAGGTGCGTGACCGTCGCGTCGTCAATCGCACCGGGTGCAAAGGCACGGACGCTCCGCCGGCCAAAGATGAATTCGAGTTTGTCGTTCAATGTCGCGCTCATGATTGGGTTTCGCACATCCTCTCCAGAGTGTTGTCTAGGTTCGGAGGAGCGCGGAGTCAAGCCCGCTGACGGCTTGGGCGTGCCGGAGGCGATTCGACTGCGCCAAAAGTATCACCTTCAAATCCAACCACGGTCTTGCCATGCCAACATGCGTGCTCTATGAACAAGGGCGCTTTGATGGAACAACCCGCCATGCCAAGAGCCGCACGGTCCGCTGCCCCGGCCACGCTGGTGTTGTCTCCCGAAAGGATTCATCCCCTCATGACCCCGTCCTTCACCCGTCGTTCTTTCCTGAAAACCACCGTCCTGACCGCGGGCGCCGCCGCGGGCTCGCGCTTCCTGGGCGCGCCGGCCATTTTCGCGGACGGCTCGCCGAACGCGAAGCTGGCCACGGCGGTCATCGGCTGCGGCGGGCGCGGCTCGACCTTCCTGATCCCGGCCGTGTCGGGCGAACGGCTGGTGGCCATTGTGGACGTGGACGACAAGCGCCTGGCGATCGCGTCGAAGCCCCCGAAGGCGAAGCATCCGGCGGGCGACGAGAAGAAACCGGCGGGCGTGGATTTTGCCAAGGTGAAGAAGTTCACCGATTACCGGAAGATGTTCGACCAGATCGGCAAGGAGATCGATGCGGTGCTCATCGCGACGCCGAATCATCATCACGGTCCGGCGGCGCTGATGGCGATGCAGCTCGGCAAGCACGTCTATTGCGAGAAGCCGCTCTGCCATGACATCTATCTGGCGCGGCGGATGTCGGAGTTTTCTATCCAATACAAGGTGGCCACGCAGATGGGCAACCAGGGTCACTCCTGCGAAGGCATGCGCCGTCTCTGCGAGTACATCTGGGCCGGCGCCATCGGCAAGGTCACGGAGGTGTACACGTGGAGCAACCGCGCCAACGGCGGCGTCGGTCCGCGTCCAGCCCCGATCCCGGTACCGGAGGGCCTGCACTGGGACGAGTGGCTCGGGCCCGCGCCGTACCGCGAGTATCATCCCGACACGATCGTCACCAACAAGGACGGCACGACCAAAGTCGTCGGTCTCCACCCGCACGAGTGGCACAACTGGTATGACTTCGGCAACGGCTCGCTCGGCAACATGGGCTGCCATGTCATGGACGGCGCGTTCTGGGCGTTGAAGCTCGGCCATCCCACCACCATCGAGACCGAGGAGATGCTCGGCGGCAGCGACGAGCGATACCCCGTGGGCACGCGCATCCGGTGGGACTTCCCCGCACGCGGCGACATGCCGCCGCTCAAGCTCTACTGGTTCGACGGCAAGAAGAAGGGCGCGAAACTCGCGTTGGACCCCAACGACGTCCCGGGCAGCGTGGCCGGCGGCGCGCAGAATCTCCCGCCGCTGGTCACGGAGCTGGAGAACAAATACAAGGTCAAGCTCGGCGGCAACGGCGCGCTCTATGTCGGCGACAAGGGCATCCTCTGGAGCGACACCTACTGCAACAGCATGCGCATCATCCCCGAGTCGCAGCACAAGGCCACGCCCGTGCCGGACAAGACGATCACTCGCATCAAGGGCAACCACACGGACGATTTCCTCCGCGCCTGCCGTGGCGGGACGCCGGCCTGCTCGAACTTCGAGTACGCCGCGCGGCTCACCGAGATGGTCCTGCTCGGCTCGCTGGCGTACATCGCCGGCCCCAAGCGGAAGATCGAATGGGACGGCCCGGCGATGAAGTGCACCAACCAGCCCGAACTGGAACGCTGGGTGAAGTGCCCCGTCCGTCCCGGCTGGGTCGTCTAGGCGGTGCGGCGGGCGTCCACCCCGCGCCGGCAGCATCCGGGATTTAAATCCTCTCGCCTTCAAGAACGGTTTGTTCTATGGGAGGGAAACTGTCTTTTTATTGGAATCATCCCTATGCGACTCGCAAAAACAACCCGGCTCCAAAATGGCTCCGGCATGTCCTTGCTCCGGAGCGTCCTCAGGCATCTGCGTCATTCCCCCTCAATCCCGTCGAAGGCCGGGATCGTCGGGCTGGCTGTCGTCCTGATGCCGGCCGTCTGCGTCCTGGCGCAGGACGGAGGGAAAACGGTCATCGAGAATGAGACGCTGCGGGTGACATGGGACGCGAACCAGAACAGCTTCGCCGTTCTTGCCAAGGCATCGGGGAAGACGTTCCTCGCAAACGGCCGGTTCAGCGGCACGGGCGGCCGGGCCAGTGTCGTGCAGGAACAGGGACGCTTCGGGCGATGCGAGGTGATTGGCCTGACCTATCCGGACGGCCACCGCGATTCGATCCGGCTGGTCCCGTCCCTGCCGTTCGTGCTTTTCGACTCGACGCTTCACAACGACGGCAGCGAAGCCCTTGTGACCAACCACGTTCACCTTGTCACCAGCACGAACGG
>CAZAAF010000461.1:0-4279 GCA_964482575.1 uncultured Verrucomicrobiota bacterium
GGAAGCGGAGGTTGCCCGCTAAACACGCGAAAGGACGCGAAAGAGAACAGGCGGAAGGAAGAGATTTAGCCGCGAGTTCGTAGCCCGCCACTCCGTGGCGGGGATGATGACGATGTCCCGCGACGGAGTCGCGGGCTACGATTGAGCTGGCCGCGGATAACGCGAATGGCGCGAATGAAGAGCAGGCACAGGAATCTTGCCGACATCGGCAGTAGAATCCAATGCACAGTCCGGGAGTGACTCAAAAAGACAAGTCAGGTCCAATCATGAAAGCATTTTTTCCCGTCGTGGCCGGTTTGAGCCTTCTGGTCTGTGGCTCAACCGCGAGTTCCGGCGCCCTTATTGAAGGCCGCGTGTATCTCGACGCCAACCGGAATGGCCAATGGGATGAGGGTGAAACGGGTGTGCCGGGGGTGCTGGTCAGCGATGGTCGTTGTGTGGCCGCCACCGACGCGAGCGGCCATTACCAACTGGACAGCCTCGATGCGCGTGCTTTGCTTTGGATCACCGTGCCGCGCGATCATCGTCCCACGGCGGCTTTCTGGCGCCGGGCCGATGGCCACCAGCCGGAGAACTTCGGTCTTGTACGGCAGCCGCAGTCGAACGACTTTTGCTTCATCCAGATTACCGACACCCACGGCAGCGCAAAAGCGTTGCGGCTGTTCGCCAAACAGACGAACCAGTTGCCGATCCCTCTTGCGTTCGTGGTCAACACGGGCGATCTGGGCGGCGATGCCTTTTCCGATATCAGTGAGAAGATCTTCGATACCTATATCGAGGCCGCCTCGGTCTTCGAACGGCCGCTGTTCAATGTGCCGGGCAATCACGATCAGGTGGCCTTCCTGTCCAAGACGGCCGACAAGACCCACCCGGCTTGGGGCAAGGGTCTCTACCATCAACGGCTGGGGCCGATGCATTATTCCTGGGACTGGGGCCCGGTGCATTTCGTGGCGCTCGATGGCAACAGGCTGGATCCCTACCGGGAAGAATTGGGGGCCGAGCAACTGGCCTGGCTCAAGGCCGACCTGTCCTTCCAGCCCCACGACAAGCCCCTGGTCCTGTTCTGCCACCAAGCGCTGGCGGCCGCAAAACCCGCCGGGACCCTGTCGGCGGGGATCAAGGACAGCGCACAGTTGGCCGACCTGCTCCAGGGCCGCAACGTGTTGGGGGCGTTTTGCGGCCATCTGCACAGAACGTTTACCACGCGGCTGGCGGACTTCCCCGTGTATCAGACAGGCGCCTTTTGCGGCGCATGGGAGTCCGGCCCCTGCCTGGATGGCACCCCGAAGGGCTTTCGCCTCATCCAAATCAAGAACGGCCGGATGAAGACGGCCTACACCCATCGGGAGGGACGCTATCCGCTGTGTGTCGTCTCGCCGACGGGGACGGCGGAGCAGACGACACCGACGCAGTCGGGCAAGATCGAAATCGAAGTCGTCGTGGTGGATTTCGGCAAGTCCCTGGATGTGACGGCCCGATACGCCGATCAGCCGGTGCCGCTCAAGCTGGCTTCACGCGACGAACTGTGGTCAACCTGGAAAGGCACGCTCGATACATCGCTGGAGTATGACGGCTATCGGGCGGTTCACGTGGCCTCCCGGCTGGGTGACGACGTCAGCACGTGCGACATCAGTTATCTGGTACTCAATGGCCGGGTCCAGCCGTATCAGGCCGACACCCCCGCCACGCTGTCCTTCGACGTCCGCCGATGTGCGACGGACACAACCATCCTGTTCAACGACAAGCCGCTGGGAATCGTCGCCGCCACGACGCCGCCCAAAACCGTTTTGAGTTTCGAAATTCCAAGCGACCGTCTGGTCCAACTCAACCGCGTGACGGTTCGCACGGACGGCCCCTTCCGATTCGCCAACGTCCAATTGAACTACAAGAAGCACTCCGTCCACGACCCGCGCCACGCAGTGTTCGCGCCGCACAGCTTCGAAAAGACAACCTCCGCGAGTTCCAGTCCGGAGACCACCTTGTATTTCTGTCTGCCCTAGGCGGTGAGTAGCCCGCCACTCCGTGGCGGGAATGATTACGATGTCCCGCGACGGAGTAGCGGGCTACGATCGAGCTGACCGCGAAGGGAAAGGCGAATGAGAAAGGGAAAAGACCGCCGCGGATGACGCGAATCAGCGCGAATGGGGAACAGACCAAGGAAGCGGACGGTTGCCCGCTAAACACGCGAAAAGACGCGAAAGCAGGGAAAGGCTGAAGATTTCTCCGTTTCCCCTTGGGACGTGTCTAGTACAACGCCGCGCCCACAGCCATGACGATGAACAGGACGAGGCTGCACACGGGCAACAGGGCCACCCAGCGGGCCGCTTTGGTTTTCCGGCGCACATGAAGCACCCAGGCGGCGATGATGGAGAGCGGACAAAGCACCGGCAGAGACCACATGCAGAACACCGCGCCCCACAGGAAGGGATTCTTGTCCGAGCCGGGCGCGTCGAACGCGAAGAGCGAGACGAACGATCCCGGCACCGCCAGCAACCCCACCACCCCGAAGACAATCGTGGTCACGATCAGGAACGTTTTCGACGGCGGCTGAGAGACCGTCAGAACTGGTGGCACGGAGTTCATGGTGATTGGATTCTGCCCGCTAAACACGCCAAACACACGAAAGAAAAAACCTCAAGCACCGCGGCCCTCTTCCCCTCCTCCGTCCGCCTACTGGCTCTTCTTCTTTTTCTTGGTCGGCGTATCGGAGCCGGGCGGGTCGGCCTTCGGTGCGGGCAGCGTGCCGACGAAAATCTCCCGGGCCGTCATCAACCCCGTGGTCTTCACCAGATCAAAGCTGACCTGGATGGCGTCGCCCTTGAAAATCTGGGCGGCCAGGATCGTCTTGCCATCGCGCGTGATGCGCGTCCCGGCCTGGATGACGAACGTTCCCGTGGGACCTTTCTCGCCGACGACGACCACGTTGTTGGCTGTGACGTTTTCCACGGTGCCGCGGAAGGGATTCGACAGGTTCGGCAGATTCGTGGCGTTCTTCGGGGCATTGGGGTCCGGGCGACGCGCCGCCGTGGCGGACGAAACCGCCATCATGCCCACCGCCACCCACAGGATTATGACCAGTGCCCGTTTCATTTCTCGTCCTCCGAGTCGTGTTCGCCTACCGCTCCTATCAACACCGCAACTCACCACAAGTTGCCGGGCCGCCACGCACAAAAAACCGGATTGGCCCGCTAAACACACGAAATACACGAAAGAAAAAGCGGACGAACGAAACACCACAAGACCGGATTTCATCCGGCGCATCCTCTCCCAGAACCTGTTTTCGCGCCCTTTCGCGTGTTTCGCGGGCCGATCAGCAGATTCCGAATCCGTCCCGGTACTTCTTCCGGATGAGGGACTCGGCTTCGGGCGCGTTCGTGGCGCACATCTTCACCGGGTCCCATTCAATCCGCTTCTGGAGGCGCGTGGCGAGGTTGCCCACCAGTAATGCCTCGGTGTACGACCCGGAATAAGCAAAGCCGGCCTTCGCCATCTGCGGCTTGCGGGCTTTGCACGCCTGCACCCACTCGGCGCGATGCCCCGGCGACCGCGGCAGGGTCTTGGGCGGGCGTTTGAAATCCTGCATTTTGCTCTCGGGCAGCAACCGCGGCGCGCCGCACCAGCCGCCGCCGAGCATGGCGCCCTTGTCGCCGATGAAGAGGATGCCGTTGTCGTCCAGCTCGCGGCCGGCCTCGAGGTCGGCGGGACGCGTGGGTTTCTTGCCGCCGTCATACCAATAGAGCTTGAGCGCGGGGCGCTTGCCCTTCGCGGCGAACTCGTAGGTGATGATCTGCCACGCCGGATAGGACTCCTTCTTGAGCGGGCTGGTCTGGCTCTCGGCGGCGACGGGCGCCCCGAGGTCGAGCGCGAAGAACGCCGGGTCCATGTTATGGATGGCCATGTCGCCCATCGCGCCGGTGCCGAAATCGAACCACCCGCGCCACGTCCTCGGCAGATAGCAGGGATGATACGGCCGCTCCGGGGCCGCACCGAGCCAGAGGTTCCACTCGAGCGTGTCGGGCACCGCCGGCCGGTCGGTGGGACGCTCCAGGTCCTGCGTCCACCATTTGCCGGGACGGTCGCTCCAGACGTGGACTTCCTTGACGGTGCCGATGGCGCCGGCGTGAATCCATTCGTAGGTGAGGCGCAACCCCTCGCTGGCGTGGCCGTTGTTGCCCATCTGCGTGACGAGACCGGTCTGTTTCGCGAGACGGGTCATGACGCGCGCCTCCTCGATGGAATGCGCCATGGGTTTCTCGACATAGACGTGCTTGCCGGCGTG
>CAZAAF010000462.1:0-4278 GCA_964482575.1 uncultured Verrucomicrobiota bacterium
AAGACACGCGCATGGGCGACCGGGGCCAGCATGACGATTGCCAGCACCGCGGGAAAGCAAATTCTTGGGAGGTGGAGGATCACTGCAATCCAGAGAGCGGCGGCAAGAACACCTGGCTTCGCAGATTGAGTCTGTCAGCCCCATACACCATGGTCTGCAAAGCGGTGCCAAACTCCACCGGGGTGCCGTAGCCACGGTCAATCCACCCCAGTTTGAGGACCTGGGTGCTGTCACCAATCAACCATCCGCCGGTGGTGGACTGGGATAACGCCTGTTGAAACTGCGGCTGGCTCTTCAAATACGGTTCCGCGTAGGCCCCGTAGTTGATGTACGGATTCCCTGCGATGGAAGCATTGAGCATCTGTCCGGCAACGTAGTTGAAGACGGCAGGACTCCCGGCCACCTGTCTGTCCTGGAAATTATACCGGAGCACACTGGTTTGGGTCCCCGGCAAATAGCCCAGCCCAAGCCCTTGCAACATCGGAGAACTGCCCGAGTTGTTGCTCCAGTCCTGGATGAACGGTTCCGGAGTGCCAGCCATCGAGCCGCTGTTGGGCGAGATGGCCTGGTTCCACGCCAAAGCCGCCGCCTCATTCACCGAGGTAAGCCAGTGATAGCCGCCTTCGCCGAAGGTGATAATGCCCACCATGATGACGACAAAGGCAATGATTCCAATCATCAACTCCACCATGGCCTGGCCGCTGTGATGTCGTTGTTTCATGCCCGTCCTCAGTGTGCCACAATGCCACCCCCGCCGCCTCCTCCCACCACGGGGCACGGGTTGGGGTTGTCGGCTTGGGCGGCCCACCAGTCCTTTCCGATTTGCCGGAAGGCGGCATTGTCCCAAAGCCTCAATTCGTCGCAGTAATTGCACCCACCCACATACACGCCACGCTGGGTGTACGGCGGCAGGTGGAACATCACATGAATGGCGAACGCGATATCCAGCGTGCTGCTCCCGGACGAGACGATGGAGGGAATCAACCGCACGTCCGTGAATACCGGCAGCACTACAGGGCATTCAGGCGGTGGCATGGCCCCAGTGCCACTGTCGATATAACCAAACGCTTTCGCATAAGCCGACGCCTGGATGCCACTGCTCTCCCCCGCCGTGGCCGTGACGGTGCGCCGTTGCCAGAGGTTTCTCAAATCCTGGCTCAATTGATCGCTCTGGGCGGGAGCCGTCCATGAGGTCTGGCTGTAATTGGGTACGGCCATCGTGATGCTGGCCGCTGAAAACCCATACCAGACGGAGTCGGCATATTGGCCGGCATAGTTATACTCGTTTTTGATGCCGCCATTCAGGTACAGCCCGACGGCGGCCGCATCCCACTTGGTATTCCAGCCGTTCTTATATTCGGCCCAATTGAGCGTCACATATGGTCCAGGCAGCGACACTCCGGGCTGATCGAACCGCGGCATAGGTTGTGCCGCGTTTGTCATGGTCGATCCGTCTCCATAGTCCCCGTACAGCGGCCAATTCACGCGGCCCGGCCAGTTGGGATTCATGGTCAAGCCACGACCAATCAATTGGTTGTCAATCAGCGCGCTCTGCGCGTTCAAGGCGGCTATGTCTGCTGCGCTCAACTGGTCTGGTCTCATTCCCATGTATGGGTCCCGTCTGGGCTGGAGTTGCAGGCTCAAAACCAGAAAAGGACTGATGCCATTCTGAAGATAGACGGGGCCCCAAAACGGCCAGTCCGAGTAAACCGCCAGCAACTGTTTCAGGAAGCACCAATCGCGTCCGGCAATCGCGGCATAGAAGGCGGGATTGGGAAGATATTCCCGGGCATACGTACTGGCCTGAGTCCAGTCCATGGCATTGACGAGGTCTGCCGGGAAGAAATTGGGCAAGACCGGCATGCCCTGGGTTGCAATCTCCCGCATCAACGTCGCATAATCCTGAAGCAATTGCTGCCGCTCCTGCATGTCCGCGGGATTGGTGGGGTCGTACACGGGGGGCAACAGCCAGGGCTCGTCATTAAAGGCATTGGGATTACCGGCGTTGTCCTCAATGAACTGGGCAAAGGACTGGAAGGTCTCGGCAATAAACGGAACCGCATGCATGCCGTTGAGCTTGGCTGCCTGTTCCGCATAAAACACCCCCATCATGGGCCCTGTGATCGCGATCTTCGCCTGCAACTTGTCCAACGTGGAAAACAACGTCGGATATTGCGGATAGTCGTACTGGCTCATGCCAATTTCCGGGGGCAGGCCGGTGGATACGATCTCCATTGTCACCTTCATCAGGTTGAGTTCCCCGATGGCGTTCAGGCATGAAAGCTGCCAGCGCGCTCCCGTCAGAGCCGCCGAGTCGCTCGCGATCTGAGTACGCACACGCTGGACGGCCACATGCTGGGTATCATACACGGAAAACGCCACAAACGTCAGGATGACCATCATCATCAACATGAAGATGAGCGTCTGGCCGCGATGCGGCCGGGCTGATGTTGGTGCCGCAGATTTCATCGTTTATTGCAGGTAAAGCTGACTGTGATTGGCCATGGAACTCACGGTGTGCCCCATCATCCGGATGGTGGAATTCGTCTGTCCGTAGAGGATGTAACTGATGATGGGCATTTCGATGGGATACGCCTGGTCATGCTGCTCTGTAACCGTTATCGATTGTGAGCCTGCGCCGGTAATGCGAGGCTGCATGTCGTATCGGTCCCAGTAGTCGTAATCCAGATTTCGCGTCGAGGCCATCCCGAGGTAAAGGGGGATGATCGGTTGTTCAACCCCGAGTTGCTGCATTTGCTGGTTGGCGCCGGTCCAATTGCCCGAAGTTGTGCTATTGACCGGGGCCAACATTGCACCGGACGCGGCGATGGACGCCACCCGATAGGCGCGCGTGTAAACTTCCGAACGGAACCCCACGGATGCGGACCGCGCCGCGGCAAAAGAGGCAAATTGCAGGACGCGTTCGTGGTTGTAGAGCAGGGCTGCTTGCAGGAACCCCCAGAACATCAGGCAAAGAAGAAGGATCACGAAAAAGGACTCGACGACGGTTTGCCCCCCTCTCAGCGAAGTCATCCCTCTTCGCGGCAACCGCCTGGCGCTGCAACGTCGTGTCATGCTCCTCTGCCGTAACGCCGGCCCCACCGGGAATCCCCGGCCCTTCAGGCCTGGCTGAGTTTGACTGGCTATGACGGGTTGTCCTGACCCGACCTGACTTCGAACCGGCCAACCCCGGTTTCCTACGAGCCGCTGCCGGTGGTCAGACCGGTGGACTGGAGATTCTTCAAGACATCCTGCGACTTGGTCTGCACCTCCTGCTGGGCCGCGCTTGCATTGCTGCCCGAATCAAACGTCGAGACCGTGCCCGACAGTTTCTGGCGGAGGGTGTCGCTGAAGATGCCGAAGATCGCCAGCGCGGCCAGGGCCACCACGACCACGATGACGATATACTCCGTCATCGTCTGGCCGGAATTCCTCTTGGGTAGATATCCGATGCTCTTTCTCATTGTTTCAACCGCTCGCTTTCGTTTTGAGTACGACTTTTTTTCGATTCTGCACCTGTCCGGCGTCCTGTCCGCCGTCAGGCTATGGATATTGCGATGACAGAAGACTCAGCACACGATACTGGTTCTCCAGGTAGGCATTCAGGAAGATCGCCAGGATGAAAAAAAACATCATCGTCACTCCGGCGATCATGACGAATTCGGTCATCACCTGGCCGCTTCGCCGCCTCATCCCAGTTTGCATTCGCACCGTCATCGCCATTCTCAACCCTTACTCCCCGTTCTTCCAACGGTAACCTACCAACCTGCCGACCCTCTCGCAACCCCTTTCTGGGTCGCTCCCGGGTCGCGAACCCTCGCCCTGGCGTGCGCTAAACCCTACCGTTCGCACAACCGTATCTGCTGCTCCACTTCCCACTGCCGGCTGGCGATGGCCCTCATCGTCTGCGGCTCCCTCGTCCGCACCCGGATCGCCTGCAGGATGGACCGCGCTTCCTGCAAGGAACTCAAACGCTCCGCTTTCCCGGCGCGGTTCTGGGTCTGGCTTCGGGATTGCGAGGAGAACCCGATGTTTCCACCCGAGCCCGCCGCCGTCATGCCCTGCCCGTCCTTGCCTTCGCAAAGGATGCCCACATAGTCCAGTTGCACCATGGCCAGGGCCGGATCGCGCAGCGACCGGACCCAGACACTCATCCACGCGCGCAACGCCAATTGCAGGTCCTTGCCATACGCACCGTACCGGGCCCTTTGATAATCCGTCACCGCCATGGTCGGCAATCCCGCCAGCCATGCTTCCGGCGACGTCGTCTGTTTGGAC
>CAZAAF010000463.1:0-4276 GCA_964482575.1 uncultured Verrucomicrobiota bacterium
CAGCTCGGAGGCGATGAACAGGTTGACGTAAAGCGCATCGCGGTCATGAAAGTAGATCGAATCGCCGTACCGGGCGTGGTTCTCCATGCCGGTGCCCGTGCAGCACCAGAAGGAATCCGCCGGTGTCGAGTAGCTCTTGAAATGGCCCGGCTTCAACGAGGCGAAATAAATCATCATCCCGGTATTCGGGTCCTGTGAGGCGAGGATGTGGTTGAACAACGCACGCTCGTAAAAATCCATCACCTTCGCCGACGGCTCCCACGCAAAGATATGGCGCGTGAGCTTGAGCATGTTGTAGGTGTTGCAGGTCTCGGCGGTCGCCGGGCTGAGGTGCTTCGACGACTCCTGGATCGGGTGGAAATGTTCGCGGTCGCTGTGGCCGCCAATGCAGTAGGAGCGGTGCAGCGCCACGCGCTCCCAGAAAAACCGGGCCACGTCCCCCAGTTCCTTCTCGCCGGTCAGTTCGTACTCGCGCGCCGCACCGATGATCTTGGGAATCTGCGTGTTGGCATGCAACCCGTCGAGTTTATCCTCGCCATGCGCCAGCGGGTCGAAAATGACCTCGTGATTGAGCATCCCGGCGAGCTTCAAGTGCGCAGGATTGCCCGTGATGGCATACAGGTTGGCGAAGGCCTCGTTGATGCCGCCGTGCTCGTTGTTGAGCGACTTCTGAAGCTGCTCGTGGCTGAGCCGGGCGAGGCGCTGCTGCAGCCAGTCGGCCACCTTGACGACAATGTCGAGCGCCTGCGGGCTGCCGCAGTATTCATGGCTGTCGATCAAGCCAGCCAGAATTTTGTGCAGCGTGTAGTAAGGCGCCCAGACCGGCTTGCCGGTGTCCACGCGGTCGAAGAACGATTCCGGGTAGGCGGAGAGAAACCCCTTGTTATACCCCTGCGACGGCATGGCGTCCTGGCACTTCGCCAGTTCCGCCACAAGATAATCCACCCGGGCCTTGAGCTTCGCGTCGCCCGTGCTGCCATACATCCACGCGCAGGCCGACAAGTAATGTCCGAGGGTATGGCCGCGCAATTCGCGCTGGGGCGTTTCCCAGCCGCCGTAGGGCTCCGTCGTCACCGGCAGCCCGGCCGTGACGCGGAACATGTGCAACAACCGGTCGGCATCCAGGCTGAGCAGATACCCCTTGTCGCGCAGCATTGTATCGCGGAACGGCCCTTCCAACAGCCGCACCTCCCGGAGATCGAACGGCTGCGCCTTGCAGACGCCCTTCGGCGAAACCGGATCACTGGCCGGGAGTGCAAAGGCAACGGTGGACGCAAACGCAACGGCAGGCAGCACAAGACACAACAGTTTCATACGGGTGACTCCAACGAACACATTGGGACCGATGATACCGTCCCGCCTGCCGGCCACAACGCCGGTTTGCGGAAAATTACCGCCATTTTGCGAACGGCTTACTTGGCGGCGGGCAACTCCCATCGCTCGTCAAAGAACCCCGCCGTCACCACGCCGCCGGGCGCGCGCGAGGAGACCGGCACGCTCACATCCACCACCGCGAAGTCCGGCAGTTTGGAGGTCTGGCGGGCGTTGTTGAGGT
The DNA here is from genome assembly GCA_964482575.1 of uncultured Verrucomicrobiota bacterium. GTDB lineage: Bacteria > Verrucomicrobiota > Verrucomicrobiia > CAIQCK01 > CAIQCK01 > CAIQCK01. The sequence continues at coordinate 1,556 of CAZAAF010000463.1, forward strand.
AATCGTATTCGCGGAACGTGAAACCGCTATTGAGAACAATGTACCGCTTCGGGTTCCACGGGTTCGGGTAGATCAGCACCGGCACATGATGGTCGGCGGAAAAGGACCGTGAAGCGGTCGAGCGTGGAGCGTGGAGCGCAACGGTCTCCTTGGTCCAGCGAATCGGCAGCTTGTCGGCAATTTTCGCGAGCAGTTGGTTGCTCGATGGATCACCCCACAGCACCAGGTTGCTCGATGCAAGATCCGCGTTGGTGACGGCGGTATCCGCCACCACGCGCGCGTCGCCGCGGTACTGTTTCCGCCAGTGTTCGATGGCATGCGTCATTTCGGCCGCGGCCCACGCGCCCACTTTCTCGTTGAGCGGCTTGCCCGTCGGCTTGACCATGATGAAGCTGTCCATGAACGCGTCATCAATCGGCCCCTGCAACCCGTGGCGCTTGTGCAGGGTGCCGTCATCCGCCGACTTGGCGATGGCCCAGAGTTTGCCCGTTTTCCGGAAATGCACCGTCCATGGCTGGCTTGGCAGCACGGCGGGCACCGCCAGCTCCTGCCCGTCCAGCACCACCTTCGTCCCCCGCCCGCCTGAGAGCGGCCGCGGTCCCGCTGGCATCGTGAGCGTCAACCCGTCGGCGTTTTGCGTCGTCACGCGCACGGCAAGGGCATTGACCACGTCTGCATCCACCCGCGCCCGCTCCCAGTGTTTCTCCATGCCATCGAGCGTCACCCAGAACATCTGGTTGTAGCGCAGCGTCCAGGTCGTGAACCGGATGCGCGGTGGCAACGGGTTGCGGCCACGCGCGGCGATTTCATCAATTCGCCGGATGACCTCCTCCTTCGCCTGCGGTTCGTATTTGTGCGCGGTCTTCGGACCGATGATGTGCGTCAACTGCAGGCCTTCCGTCTCCATCGCCTTGGCCATTATGTCGGCGGCCTGCTTCTGTTTGTCGATCTCGCCGCTGTACGCGACGGTCGGACAGTTGAAGAGATTCACCGCATAGTCGGTCGAATCGTACATGTGCCAGAGCGTCTGTTCCCACGCCGGCGGCTTGGTTGGCTCGTTCTGAAACACCTTCAGGAAATCCGCCGACTCCGCAAAACCCGCGCCGGGCGCCGCCGCGGCCCAGAGCCCGGCAAAGTGCGTCGCAAACTGCCAGCACGCCGCGCCGCCCATCGAGAACCCGCGCACCACGATGCGGTTCTCGTCGATCGGGTAACGCCGCTTCACGCTGTCGATCGCCTCGAACAAATCCGTCTCGCCAGCGAACTTGTTGGCGCAGCAATAGCGGCCGTAGAGATGCAGCACAATCGTATCCGGCGCCGTGAAATCGCCGGGTGACTTCTGGCGCTGGTCGATGAAGTTCAGCTCGCTCAATGTTTCGCCGCGCCCGTGGAACCAGCAGTCGAGGCGGTGCCGGTGCGCCGCGCCGGGCTTGTACGTGGGCGGCACGACCAGCCCGTAGGGCTGGACCGAGCCGTCGATCTTTGACACATACGCGCGCACCACAAGACCGGTGGACGTGTTCCAAGCCGTCTTGCCGGCGCGCAATTCCTGCGCCCGATCCCCGCCCTGCTGAAGCAGCTTTTTCGCCACGGCAATCTCCGGCTTCTTGAAAAACTCGTTGTAGTTGAGCGCGTAGCGGACAGCCTTGTGATAAATCTCCACGTCCGGCAGCAGTTCCAGTTTCGCTGGCTGGCCCTTGATCGCCCCGCGCAACGACTCGATGTCCGCGCCGAGTTTTTTCAATCCCGCCTCCAGTTCGGTGCGGTCCTCCGCCGGCACCTCGACGCCCGGCGGCGGCACGGGCCGGACACTGTCAGGAAGGTTGTCGCGTGGGCCGTCGGCGCGAAGGGAGAGAACGAAGAATAAAAAACAAACCAGCATGGACTTTTGAAGAACGTGCATGCCTGAATACTTGCGCCAGCCTGACTGCAAAGACAATCTCAAACCCAAGACCAGGATGGACGCCATGGACAGAGTGGACACGGTGGACGAAAAAGGGCAAGAACCACGCCATGTCCGAGGAGGAGAAGCTCATCCCCAAACACGGCGGACGAAGTGGCGGCGTGGGTGCAAGAAGTGCGTGTGCGGGAACATCAATTCAAACTGTCCACCCCGTCCATCCATCGTCCTACACGACTTCGCGGTACGCGTCAGGATGCGGGCGCGGGATGACGACGGCGTTGACCAGCACACCGCGGTCGGCAATGACCTGCTTGCCCGCCTGGACGGCGGCCTGGACGGCGGCCACATCACCGGTCATCGTGCAGAACGCCTTGCCGCCGAGCGCCATCGCCAGGCGGATTTCCATCAGCGTGACGTTCGCGGCCTTCGCGGCGGCGTCCGCGGCCTCAAGCAACGAGCCGACGGTGAAGGACTCCAAGATGCCGAGCGCCCCGCCCACGGGCGGCACGGTGCTGCGACCCAGCGCGGCGACCACATCGGGATGCGGGTTCGGGAAGACGAATTGATCAATCAGGCAGCCATTCGCGACGGCCGCGCCGGCTTCCACGGCGCTGGCCACGGCGGCTACGGCGCCGCACACGGCGACCATGTATTTGCCGGAACAGATGCTGCGTGAAAGAACAATCTGGACGTTGGCGGCCTTGAGCATGGCGTCCGCCACGGCAAAGCCCGCGGCGACGCTGGTCAGTTCGATGATGCCAATGGATTTCCCGTTCATGGTTACCTTGTCAAAACAATGCGACTGTCGGTCACTTCGG
>CAZAAF010000464.1:0-2670 GCA_964482575.1 uncultured Verrucomicrobiota bacterium
GGATCATGGCGCCATCCTACCTGTTGATGCACATCCAGACGTTCGCCGGTGTGCCGGCCATGAACCAGGGCGGGAATTACCTGCACAATCCATTTTCGATCGCGTTCGTGCCGTTTGTCCTCTTCAACACGACGTATGAATTGTTGCACCTGTTGATTCCGTTCCCGGTGTTCCCGATCGACCCCGCGGAGTTGATCGAGAAGACCGGCGGATGGCCGGTGGCCGCGGCGTGCCTGGCGGTCCTGGCGTTTTTCTGGTATGGGACGCGGCGGCTGGTGGGGCCTCTGCGCGGCTGGAGTTTCTTCCCGTTGTTTACCGTGCTCACGCTGGCGCCGACCTGCCCCCTGCTGGTGGCCCAGCGGTTTCTCTATGTGCCCTCGCTCGGCTTCTGCCTGATGCTGGGCGCCCTCCTGGAGCGCGCCGACGACACCGGCTGGCTGGCGCAACGCTGGTCGCGCCTGAACCTGTCGCGTCGCGGTCTGGTGATGACCGCGGTCGGCATCGCGGTGGCCGGGTATGCCCTGGTCACGATGTTCCTGAATCCCATGTGGGGTTTCCCCTCCAAGTACGTGCGCTGGCAAATCTCGACCATCCGGCAGGAGGTGCCCTCGCCGACGCGCGGTTCCTCCATCTATCTATTGAATCTCTGGCCGCCGGCGTTCCACATGGAATTCATGTTGCCGCTGCTGTATCAGGACCCGACGCTCGACGTGCAGATCCTGACGATCCGTCCCAAGGTGTTGCCGCTGAGTGCCGCCGAGCCTACCGGCGCCATCGAGAAGTTCTTCGCCCAGTGCCTGCCTGACCACATCGGGACGACGCAAACGTGGGCGCGTTGGGAGGGACCGGACACGTTGCGGGTGGGCATCGAGGGTGGCCGGTTCATGCGCAGCCTGATCGAGGATGTGTACCCGTCGGCGGGGGATGTGCAGCGGACGGGCGCGCGTGTTGACATGCCGGGGTTCACGGCGGAAGTGGTCCGGGCCGATGCCGACGGCGTGCAGGAGTTGTTGTTTCATTTTCACTCGACAGACAAGCCGCGGGTGGTGCTAGATATGCGCAACGGACAGGCCACCCAGGTTCGATGAAACAACTGATCATTACCGGTGACGACTTTGGGTACAGCCGGACGATGAATGAGGGGATTTTCTCCGCTTTTCGCGAGGGTTTTCTCACCAGCGCCAGTCTGATGCCGTGTGGATTTGCCTTCGAACAGGCCGTCGATATGTCCCGGCGGACGCCCGGGCTGAGCGTGGGCGTGCATTTGTGCCTGCTGCAAGCACGAGCGGTATTGCCGCACGCGGAAATTCCGGGGCTGACCGACGCGGACGGGAATCTGCACAACAACCCCTTTCTCTTCGGCCTGAAACTCTTCCTGGTGCCCGGCATCCGCCAGCAGGTCGAGCGCGAATTGCGGGCGCAGATGGCGAAGTTCCTCGCCACCGGTCTGCGGCCGTCGCACATCAACACCCACATGCATTTGCACGCGCATCCGGTGGTGTTCCCCATCATTGCGCAGATCGGCCGCGAACACGGCATCCGGTTTCTGCGCGTGCCGCGAGAGGATAATTACAAACAAATGTTGATCGACCATCGGTTTTTCGCGCGGAAATTGGTGCGCGGGCTGTTCTTCCGGGCGCTGAGCATCGGCTTGCGGGCCAAACTGGAGCGCGCCGGTTTCCGCCACCCGGAGGCGATCTATGGCCTGCTGCAGACCGGCCACATGGACGAGAATTATCTGGCACAGGTGTTCCGGCAGCTCGAGGAAGGCGTGACGGAGATTTATTTTCATCCCGGCAGCGATGATGACCCGATCCTCCGCCGCTGGCAGCCGGACTACGATCACGCGAGCGAAACCGCCGCGTTGCTCAGCCCGCGGCTGATGGAACTCCTCAACCAGCTGGGCATCCGGCTCACCCGCTTTGAAGACGTGATCCAGCCGCAGGATGAAGCGCCGGCCGTGGACGTCAAGGCCCCCAAGACCGAGCCGCTGCTGGCTTCGGCGCTTCTGGAACGGCAGGACCGGCAGAGCTAGCCCCGGCTCCGGCGGCTAGCGGGACAGCATGCTCTTGGCTGCGATCAGGAGCTTCTTCCAGGTCGGCAGCGCAATTCTTCCGGCGAACACGTCGAACTCGTGGTGTTCGATCTTCTTGAGCAGCCCGCGGTAGATTTCCATCAACGCCACCAGCGTGGCGCGGCTGTCGGCGTGAATCAACTGCAAGAGCGGATGGGATCGCTCGTAGTAGTCGTGCGCCCGGTCGGACTCGAATTTCATCAGATCCACGAACGCCGGCGGCGGCTGGCATTTCAGGATTTGCTCCTCCGTCACGCCGAAACGCTGGAGGTCCTCCAACGGCAGGTAAATCCGCCCCATCTCCGCGTCCTCGCGCACGTCGCGGAGGATGTTGGTGAGCTGGAAGGCGATGCCGCACCACTCGGCGTACTGCTTGGCCTTTTCATCGGTGAAGCCGAAGACATGGATGACGGTCAGTCCCACGCAGGAGGCCACGCGGTAGCAGTAGCGGTACAGCTCGTCGAACGTCGCATACCGCATCTTGTCCAGGTCCATCTCCGCGCCGGTGATCAGATCGGCAAAGTAATCCTTTGGGATGTGGTAACGGCGCACCGCGTCGGCGAACGCCGGCAGCATCGCCCTCGCCGCTTCTTCAG
>CAZAAF010000464.1:2680-4272 GCA_964482575.1 uncultured Verrucomicrobiota bacterium
TGCGCCACCACCGTGGCGGTCTTGCCGGAGTAGGCTTCGTCCAGTGCCAGCCGCCATCGCCGCAGGTTGTCGCGCGCCACCTCGACGCTCGGCACGTGGTCGCTCAGATCGTCGCAGTAACGGAAGAAGGCGTAAATGGCGCACATCGCCTCGCGCTTCTCCTTGGGCAGCGCATAAAACGAGTAATAAAAGTTCCTGGCCTGCTTGCGGGCGACACGCTGGCAGCACCGATATGAATGTTCCAAGGAGGTCATCAGTCGTTCCTGTGCCGCCAGACACTACTTCGCCGGCCGTCCCGTGGCAACACTGTGTTGCAGATGCGCGACCCGGCCCATGGAGCTTGCCGGGCCCTTCGGGGTTTGGTAACCTCGCGACCATGAGCCTGTTGATTGTCCACGTCCACGTCCACGTGAAACCTGATTGCGTGGAGGCCTTCAAGCAAGCCTCGCTGGAAAACGCCCGCCACAGCCTCCAGGAACCGGGCATCGCGCGGTTCGATGTCTGCCAGCAGGGCGACGACCCGACGCGGTTCGTGCTTGTGGAGGCGTATCGCACGCCGGAGGCGCCGGCCCGGCACAAGGAAACGGCGCACTATGCGGCGTGGCGCGATGCGGTGGCGCCGATGATGGCGGAGCCGCGCTCCAGTGTGAAATTTGCGAACGCCTTCCCGCCGGATGCCGGCTGGTAACCCGCCATGAACTTCGAGTTTGCCACCGCCACCCGCATCCTGTTCGGCCCGGGCACACTCCGCCAGGCGGGGCCGATTGCAAAGACATTCGGCCGGCGCGCGCTGGTGGTGACCGGAGGAACCGTGGGCCGGGCCAAACCGCTGCTGGCAACGCTGCGCGCTGCGGGCGTCCAGTGTGTGACGTTCGCCACCGCTGGCGAACCGACAACCACGTCCGTGAGCGAGGGCGCGCGACGCGCCCGCGAGGAGCGTTGCGATGTGATCATCGGTTTTGGCGGCGGCAGTGCGATCGATACGGCCAAAGCCGTTGCCGCGTTGCTCACCAACGGCGGCGATCTGATGGATTATCTCGAGGTCATTGGACGCGGCCAGCCGATCACCGTCCCGTCCGCGCCATGCATCGCCATCCCCACCACGGCCGGCAGCGGCGCGGAGGTTACGCGCAATGCGGTCATTGGCGCGCCGCGCCATCGCGTGAAGGTCAGCCTCCGCAGCCCGCTCATGTTGCCGCGCGTGGCCCTCGTGGACCCGACGCTCACCCACGGTCTTCCGCGCCAGACCACGGCCTATGGCGGTCTCGACGCGCTCAGCCAGCTCATTGAACCGTTTGTGTCGGCCAAAGCCAACCCGCTGACTGACGCCTACTGCCGCGCGGGCATCCGGCTGGTGGCGGGATCGCTGCGCCGCGCCTGTGAACATGGCGACGATGCGGCGGCGCGCGAGGACATGGCGCTGGCCAGCCTGCTGGGTGGACTTTCGCTGGCCAACGCCGGCCTGGGGGCCGTACACGGTTTCGCGGCACCTGTGGGCGGCATGTTTCCCGCGCCGCATGGCGCCGTGTGTGCGGCACTGTTGTTCCCTGTCATGGAAATGAATCTCCGCGCGTTGCGTGAACGCCGGCCCG
>CAZAAF010000465.1:0-4260 GCA_964482575.1 uncultured Verrucomicrobiota bacterium
GGCCGCGCCGGAGGGCGCTTTCGGCAAACTCCTCCATGGTGCCGCAGGCGTGCCTGCACCGCTTCGTGTGCATGTGATGGTCTTCAATAATCATGTGCATGGAAACAGAACATCATAGCGGCAAGCGACGGCCCGCGCAATGCCTGACCCGTGGCGCATTGCTTCGCTTTGCGGCAAAATGAACCTCAAGGAATATGTTTGGCCTTGTCGCGCGGCTTGTGTTCTGCGACAAGTCGGCCGTTCACACTACAATGAGAAGGAGGCATTTTGATGCGCTGTTTCTATCACCAAGACAAAGAGGCAGTCGGTAGTTGCAGGTCGTGTGGTAAAGGTCTGTGCTCGGAGTGTGCTCTTGACCTCGGCAAAGGCCTTGCGTGTCGTAGCCGTTGTGAAGAGGATGTTCGAGCGGTGATCCAGCTCGTAGAGCGGAACATCAAGATGGAGCCGGCTGCTTCAAGACTCATACAGGCCGGTGGAAGCGCCCGACTTGCTGCTGCGCTCTTCTATCTGGTCTGCGGAGGAACGTTCTTCTTTTTTGGTTTCTTGAACGATGAGAGATTTATTTTTGCCATGGTCCTAGGTGGTTGTTTGATGGCGTATGGCGTGTTCGCGCTCTTGTGGAATTGGAAAACCTCCTTGAAGGCCAGGAAGTGAAAGTTAGCAATACTACGCCGACGCTTATCAATTCAGTTGAGCAAACTGGCAACCAGCCGCGAGGATCGTCAGTCGCTCACTTTGGCAATTAGACCGGCATCATCTCCACTTAGCTCTGGCTCAACCTCTTCTGCGGTTCGTCAAACAGCAGGGCGTGGGCTTCGTCGAGGATGGCGGGGATGCGGCCGGCGAACGGGCTGCGGGCGAGCGCGGGGCGGAGGTCCACTTCGCGATGTTTGCCGGGCACGGCGCCGGGGAACCAGTGCTCGGCGTTGGATAGCAGGTTGTAACGCATCTTGCCCCACTCGACGAGGTCGAGGGACTTGGCATAGGTCCAGAGCCGGACAATCTCCTGCACGTTGACGTTGCCGGGGGTGTCGGTCCATTCCGGCAGGCCCTCGTTCCAGCGGCGGCACCAGTCCTCACCCAGCACACGCGTCATTTCCGCGCGCAGGCGCTGCTCGATGGGTGCGGCCACCTCGGCGGCGCGGTCGTAGTACTCCAGCGCGGCGATGTGCTCGTCGAAATCGGACGGCCTGGCCACGCCCATACTGAGGGTGTGGACCTGCGGCCGGGCAAGACAGAAGAGATCGTTGAAAATCATCGGCGACAGCGGCCGGCAAAGGTCCACCAGCTTCGGCGGCGGCGCGTAGAGTTTGCCACCCTTGTCGTTGGGGCTGATGATGAACACGCCCATGTCGCGCTTCGCGGCCGCCTCGACGGCGCGCCAGTTCAGTTCGTTGACGAAATACCAGTGGAGGTTGACGTAGTCGAACTCCTCCGTCTCGATGGCCTTGACGATGACATCCGTCGGGCCGTGCGTGGAGAAGCCGATGAAGCGGCAGCGGCCCTCGCGCTGGAGCCGGCGAGCGGCCTCAAGGCATCCGCCCTTGCGCAGGGTCCAGTCCAGGAGCTGGGCGTTGTTGATGCCGTGGATCGAGAGCAGGTCCACGTGCTCGAGCCGCAGGTACTTCATGGAGGTCTCGAACGTCTTCAGAAACTCCTCCGGCGTGGCAAAAGGGAACACCTTGGTCTGGACGAGGATCTTCTCGCGGGGGAGCGTCGGCAGCACGTTGCCGAGCTGCATCTCGCTGGTGCCGTAGCCGCGCGCGGTCTCGATGTGGTGGATGCCCAGCTCCACCGCGCGGTGAATGCAGGCCTCGAGATTGGCCTGGCCGTCGGCGGGAATCTCAGCCGGCGGGACATCCTGCCACTTGTACTGGTAACGCATCCCGCCGCAGGTGATGACGGGCATCTGGAGATTGGTGCGGCCAAAACGGCGGTATTTCATGGGTGTCATGCGTAATGCGTGAAACGTAAAGTCACGGCGTTCTTGCTCATCCAGCTTTGGTCAATACGCGCAGGACGCCGCGAGGTCAAATGTTTCTTGCGGGAAGCAACGAGTCCGTCAACCCCGGTGTATCCCCGCGTCCTCCGCGTCTCTGCATTGAGAAACCGCTGTTTTAACGCCGGGACGCGGAGTCCGGCCCCCGCCACATCGGGATCTGCCGCGTTTCACGTGGACTTGGCCTGCTAAACTTCGTAGTCACCTCATCCACCCCAACGGGGTGGAAATCACTCAGCCCGGTGTTGACCGGTCCTCCGGCCTACGCCGGGAACCAACCCGGAAGCGGTTCAACTCCAACGGAGTTGTATCATTGTGAAAATGGATCCAAATCTTTCAGAGTTGGCCCGCCGTGGGGGGGCGTTGACCCGGGGTAGGCCGATGGCATCGGCCAACCCCGGGCTGAGTGATTGAATCCCGTTGGGATTCCCCGGGCCGTCCATGCGAAACGCCTGACCAGCAGAACGTGGGTCGCGGGAGAAGACGGTTGCATTTGAAATCCGACCATTGTCGCCTCCCGATTATGTTGAGCACCAGAGAGGGCACACAAAAAAATGCCTGCGGTGCAGGCCGGCTCCCCGAGCCGGAGGGATCATTAGGATATCGTCCCGTCGGAGACTGCCTCGTTTCACGCGGGGTCGTGGCAACCTCACACTGTCGCGATCCGCTCGCGCCCGGACTACATGAGATGCGATTACTTTTTGACCCGTCTGGTCAAAAAACCACACTCTGAGTGCACAATTCTACGCACCGCAATGTCATTTGCGGTCAAAAACACCCTGTTTTTCCGTGGCACATACGCTGCTCCAAGCACACCCAAGTATCACTATGTCCACGAATAACCGCCGCCCTTTAATTGGATTGGTCTGTCTCTGTCTTCTGATGTGTCTGGGTGCACTCGCCGTGCCAACGGCGACGGCCGCCGATGCGCCTCCCACGTCGTTGGAACAACGCATCGCCAAGCTCGAGGCCGCGGCCAACGCTCCCGGCATCAATAGCGGCGACAACGCCTGGATGCTGGTCAGCACCGCCATGGTGCTGTTGATGACTGCGCCGGGGTTGATCCTGTTTTACGGCGGCCTGGTGCGCTCCAAGAACGTGCTCGGCACCATGATGCACAGCCTGATCCTGATGTCCGTGGTCTCGGTGTTGTGGGTGGTCTATGGCTACAGCATGTCGTTCGGCGAGGGCAACGCCTTCTGCGGCAACCCGCTCCAGTATTTCCTCCTCAGGGGCGTGGGCGACGCGCCCAACGCCGACTACGCGGCCACGATTCCCCAGCAGACGTTCATGTTGTTCCAGTTGATGTTCGCCATCATCACGCCCGCGCTGATCAGCGGCGCGTTCGCGGAACGGATGAAGTTCAGCGCGTTCCTGGTCTTCACCATCCTCTGGGTGACGATCGTCTATTTCCCCCTCTGCCACATGGTCTGGGGCAAGGGCGGCTTTTTCAACTGGTCGCTCGGCGGCAAGATCCCGGTGCTCGATTTCGCGGGCGGCACGGTGGTGCACATCAGCTCGGGCGTGTCGGCGCTGGTCTGCGCGCTGGTCATGGGCAAACGGCTCGGCCATCCGCACGAACCGATGCTGCCGCACAACGTGGTGCTGAGCCTGATCGGCACGGGGTTGCTCTGGTTCGGCTGGTTCGGTTTCAACGGCGGCAGCGCCGTGGCGGCGGGCGGCCTGGCTTCGAGCGCGTTCGCGGCGACGCATTTCGCGGCGGCGGCGGGCGGCATTGGATGGACCTTGACGGAATGGAGCCTGAAGCGCCGTCCCAGCGTGCTCGGCGCGGCGTCCGGCATGGTGGCCGGGCTGGCGACGATCACCCCGGCCTCGGGATTCGTCTCCGTGCCCTCGGCGATTATCATCGGACTGGCGGCGGGGTTCGTCTGTTACATGGCGGTGAGCAAGCTGAAGGCGAAGCTCGGCTATGACGACACGCTCGATGCGTTCGGCGTGCACGGCGTCGGCAGCACCCTCGGCATGGCGTTGACGGGCATCTTCGCCACGGCCACGGTCAACCCGGCGATTGCAACCACCTTCAAGTCGGGCGTCAGCGTGGTGTCGCTGGCCGGCGGCACGAGCCAGTTGACGAACCAGCTTACGGCGGTGGCCTTCACCTGGGTGCTGGCGGGCACGGCGACGTTTGTGATCCTGAAGGTCGTGGACGCCGTCATCGGCCTGCGCGTGACCGAGGAGGAGGAACTCCGCGGCCTCGACATCTCGCAACACGGCGAGGAAGCGTACAACGAGTAGGCGGT